>NZ_JAVXGL010000003.1:0-65261 GCF_036657415.1 Anaerorhabdus sp.
GATGCCCTTATAGGGCGAAAATAAAACCACACGTTTTACGTGTGGATAGTTACTTCGTAAAGTTATAAAATTCTTCAAGAGTTAATCCACTATCGACAATTTTTTGAGCCTCTTCGACACCGACATATCTAAAATGCCAAGGTTCAAACATATATCCAGTTATATCTTCTTTACCATCCATGAAACGTAAAACAAATCCATATTTATAAGAATTCTCTTTTAGCCAAATACCTTCAGGAGTATCTTTAAAACTGTTTTTTAACCAGTTTGCCAAACTACCATCACCAATATCGGCAGCTAATCCCGTTTGATGTTCGGATTGTCCAGGTCGAGCACTGTATCGATTGGCTGCATCTTCTCCATCACGAGCTACATAATTATTAAATAAACGCTCTTGGGTAGAGTAAGAACGATAACCACTTCCAAAAATGAGTGTATGTCCTTCTTCTTTTGCAGCATTGAACATTAGTTCCAAAGCCTCTGCAGCTTCCTTACGCATTGTTAAACCATCTTTTGTCGCTTTTACATTAGGGACAACTAAATCAGTTGGCTCATAGTTTTCAGGTAAAGGATGCGTTTTATTAATGATGACATAGATACTGTCATAACTAGTATGATCCAAAGAAACGGGTGTTGGAGTTGGTGTTGGGCTAGGCGTGGAATTTGGTGTAGTTATAGGAGTCTCAACTTCTGGTGTAGCAGTTGAGGAAGGAAGTGTGTTTTTATCAAATATAGGTTTTGTAAGTATATAGGTAAATCCAATAAGAGCTATAAGTACCGCAAGCACCACAATAACTCGCCCTAATCTAATTTTTCTTTTTCGCTTCATAAGTTTCACCTCATGGTCCCAATTATAACACAATAATTGACAAGAGAAAAAGAATGCTGTATTATTGTATTATGTAATTAGTACAGTAGAAAAAGGAGTGGTGATATGCCAGGGTTTGATGCAAATATTCCAATTTACTTACAAGTAATGGACTATATTAAAAAAGAAATAGTTTCAGGAAAGCTAAAACCAAACGATCAGGTTGCGACCGTCAGAGAAATGGCTTTAAAATTTGGTGTTAATCCAAATACAATTCAACGTTCATTACAAGAATTAGAACGCGAAGGATTATTAAAATCAGAACGAACAACAGGAAGATTCATTTGTGCTACAGAGGAAATGATTTTAGAATTAAAACAAACACAAGGGAATCAAAAAACTAAGCAGTTCATTCACGAAATGAATGATCTTGGGTTTACTCATGAAGAAACTGTAAACTTAGTTGAGAATATGAAAGGTGAATAACTATGAGTGAGAAGAATATTGTTGAGATTAAAAGTCTAACAAAAACCTATGGTTCTAAAGTAGCGTTAAGTAATGTTAGCTTTAATCTTAAAGGTGGGAGAATAGTTGGTTTACTAGGACCGAATGGTAGTGGGAAAACAACACTTATTAAAGTATTAAATGGTTTATTAAAAGATTATCAAGGAACAGTAACAATTGATGGGCAAAAACCTAATGCCCATACAAAGAGTATCGTTTCATATTTACCAGATGAAACATATTTTGAAGATTGGATGAAAGCACGTGATGCTTTATCTATGTTTCATGATTTATACAAAGATTTCAATTTAGAAAAATGTATGAATCTAATGAAAAGAATGGAATTAAATCCAGATATGAAAATTAAAACAATGTCTAAAGGGATGAAAGAAAAATTTCAATTAGCTTTAGTCATGAGTAGAAATGCCATGGTATACATTCTCGATGAACCAATTGGAGGTGTGGATCCTGCAGCACGTGAATTGATTTTAGAAATTATACTAAATAATTATTCTGAAGACAGTGTAGTTATGATATCAACACACTTAATCAGTGATATAGAAGCAATATTTGAAGAAGTAATTTTCATAAAAGAAGGAGAACTTGTTCTTCATAGAAATGCTGAAGAATTAAGACAAGAAAAAGGTCAATCAATTGATGAAATATTTAGGGAGGTATTCAAATGCTAAAACTACTAAAATTCGAATTAATTCATAGTTACCGTAGCTTTGCGCTTGTATTCGTAATCTTCCTAATGGGTTGTGCAGCATTACCATTATTTCCACTCGATGTATTCGCTATTGCATCTGTTTTACTTGTTTTCGCAACATTTGGAATCACAATTGCAGTGTTTGTAACGATTGTAAGAAACTATAACTCTTCGATGTTTAAAAAACCTGGATATTTAACATTAACACTTCCAGTAAGCTCACATCAAATAGTAATCTCTAAAATAATTTCAGCACTTATTTGGTTTACTATAACAGGAATAGTACTAGGCTTTGGCTTATTTATTATGTTTCTAGTATTAGGTTTAAAATCAGGAGCAGAAATTGATTTCGGAATAATTTTCAATGCCATTGCCCAACAACTAAAATACTTAAGATTCGATGATTATCTTGAATTATTCAAACTATTAGTTAGAGGAATAATTATATCAATTACATCAGTAACAGGAATTTATGCACTTGTAACCATTGTACAAACAAAATATACAAGAAAGCATAAAGTAGTCATTGCCTTTGTAATTTACTTTATATATTCATTCATACTTAGTTTATTAACACAAAATATATTTGGTGTTAATACGAATCTTTATCCTTACACAGAGGATGTTTTATTCAATGTAACAACATTAATCAATATAGTCCAATTTGTTGTGTATTATTTCATTACAATTTATGTATTAGATTATAAACTTGAATTAGAATAGGCAATTTGCTTATTCTTTTTCTTATAATGGGAAATTAAGAAAAATAGTGTATGATTTATGATAGAATTAACTAAAGTAGGTGAGAATATGCAACTAATAAGTTTTTTAATTAATGTAGCATTGGTGGTTTTCATTCTATCAATGGCAATCGCATTCGTATTTTTAATTAGACGAAATACAAAAAATAAGAAAATTGTTGAATGTGTAGAAGCATTTGATAATGAAGATGTTTTCTTCAATAAAATTGATAACTACATCGAACTAGAAAAAGACAATGAATTTAAAATGAAAGGTAAAATACTAAAACTTTGGGGTTGTGTTAAATATGACCATAAAGACAGCATTGAACCACTGTTAAATGAAATTGATTGTACACCACTCTTTGAAAAAAAGGGTAAATACAATAAAACAAAAGCAAGCTTAAATGAAGACAGTTTTTATTATTTGTGTCTGGCTTGTTGCAATACATTGTATGGTAGAAAAGATCATGATTTATTAATGAAATTCAAAGAAAAACTAGATGATCTTGATCAAAGTATAAATCGTTTATTAGTCTATCAACTATCAATGAATGGGTTTAAGTTATATCAAGGCGAAGAAGATTTAGGTGAAGAATTCTTCTCAAATACTCTTCAAGGAGATACTGGTGATTTGCATTATGCAAAACAATTAATAGGTATCTATAAAGATATTTGTGCAGCATATTTAACGAAAATATATTTCATTCAAAATCGTAGTGAAGATTATGAAGCAATTAAAGAGGATATGCAACGCTTTTATAGATCTGGTTTAGGTAAACGATATTTAACAGAATTAGAAATTCCGCAAGAATGGGTAGTAGAACCGACTGAACCTGAAGAAAGTAGCGAAGAAATAGAATAGCTACTTAATTAACAAATAATTCTAAGAAGAATAAAGAATGAAACCTTCAGAATGGGTTAAAAATTGAAGTGTTAACAAAAGAGAGAGGCGCACTGCCTCTCTCTTTAATAAACTTACAACGATAGTGTGTTTATTCGTGAATTTTAGGTAAACCCGTGGTATTATAATTGAGCAAGAGATAGGAGGATGACATGAAATTAATTGTTGGACTAGGTAACCCTGGAAAAGAGTATGAAAAGACGCGACATAATGCCGGGTTTTGTGTTATGGATGAACTCGCAAAACTTTGTCATACCTCAATAGAACAGAAGAAATTTAATGCCTTGATAGGAACAACACAAATTAGTGGTGAACAAGTGATGCTGATGAAACCGCAGACATATATGAATTCATCAGGAGAAGCAGTTATACAAGCTGTAAACTTCTACAAGATAGATCCTAAAGATATCTTGGTAATCCATGATGATTTAGATATCCCAGTAGGTAAATTGAGAATACGTACACAGGGAAGTTCAGGTGGACAAAAAGGAATGCAAAGTATTATGAATCATTTGCATACCCAAGAAATTTCACGCATTCGTGTAGGAATTGACAAAAACCCACTTATTCCAATCGTAGACTATGTATTGGGTAAAGTCGCAAAAGAAGATTTAAAAAATTACGAAGACTCTGTTAAACGGGCAGCTGATGCCGCTTACATGAGCATTACCCATTCAATTGAAGAAGTAATGAATAGGTATAATAAAAATGAATAGTTGGCTATTAAACGAATTAGAAAATAATCCAGCGGTCATTGATTTAACAAACGGGATTTCAAACTATACACCAACTTCCTTTATTCAAGAAGCATTGATTCTTGCAAGCAGTTATCAAAAAAAGAAACGACCCATAGTGGTTGTGAAAAATAACTTATATTCCGCACAACGACTCTATGAGAGATTAAGCACCCTCCTCCCTCAAGACGAATGTGTGATTTTTAGTGTTGAAGAGTCTCTACGAGTTGAGGCAATTGCCGCAAGTCCAGAGAACATCGCAAACAAAGTAGAAGTACTTTCTAAACTACTAGATAATTCAAACCGTATTGTTGTTACACATGCTTCTGCATGCATTCGTCAATTACCACGAACAGAATTATTTAGAGATAGCAGTATTCATTTAAAAGTGGGAGACACAATTGCATTAGATACCTTAAAAAGAAAGTTAATACAAAGTGGTTATTCACAAGTATCCCATATTGATACTCCTCTTTGCTTCGCTGCTCGTGGTGGAGTTTTAGACTTCTATTCAATGAACTATGATAATCCCATAAGAATCGAATTCTTTGATACGGAAATAGAACGTCTTTGTTTCTTTGATATTCAAACTCAGCGGTCATTAGAATCAGTTGAAGAAGTTGTGTGTATACCAGCAACAGATATTCTATTCAGTGATGAAGATGTAAAACATATTAAAGAAAAAGTAGAGACAATATTAAAAGACTCTAAAGATGATGCACTAATCTCTAAGATAGATATTGATATTCAATATTTAGAAAATCATATTAAAGATAATAGTTTATACCAATACTATACTTTTGTTGAACAAACAGGATGCTTATTTGACTATCTTCAAAATCCATCGATTGTGTTATCCACAAGAGAAGAATGTCTAGAAACAATTCATCATTCATTAGAAGAAAATACAAGTTATCTTCAAGAGATGGTTCAAGAACACAAAGCACTACCAAAGTTTAGTATCACGCATGACTTTGATCGATTACTGATGAACTACAAAGTAATTGAAGGTGATCGTTTCGCAGATAATATTTCACAAATAAAAGAAGTTAATTTACCAAAAGAAACAATAAGTGTTCAAATTGAATTATTAAAAAGAGAAAGCGAAACAAAAAGAATTTATTTCTGTCTAAGAGACAAAGAAATAAAACAAGTCATTGATGCATGTATAGAACGTGATGTTGTATATCGTTTTATTCAAGAAGATGTACCTGCAGAAATTGGAATTAATATTACATTTGCATCACTGTTTGAAGGATTTGAAGCAGAGTTAGAGAATATAAAAGTTATTACCTCGACAGAATTATTTGAAAGTAGAAAGAGTCAATCTAAATTCACTAATAAATTTAAAAACGCAGAGGTATTAAAAAGTTATCAAGATTTAAAACCAGGAGATTATGTTGTTCATAATCAACATGGTGTTGGTCAATACATGGGACTAGAAACACGCTCTGTTTTAGGTGTACACAAAGACTTCTTGCGAGTAATATACAAAGGAAATGACGAGCTACTAGTACCATTAGAACAATTTAGACTTGTCAGAAAATTTGTATCACGAGAAGGTGTTGTACCTAAATTACACAAGCTTGGATCCAATGAATGGAACAATACAAAAGCTCGCCTAAAAGAAAATGTAAGTAATCTTGCAGAAAGACTAGTAGAACTTTATTCTTTACGTGAAGATCAAATTGGTTATGCTTATGGTGAAGATAGTGAATACCAAAATGAATTCGAAAATGAATTTGAATATGAACTAACAAGAGACCAAAAAATTGCGATTGATGAAGTGAAAAAAGATATGATGAAAAACAAACCAATGGATCGATTATTGTGTGGTGATGTTGGTTTTGGAAAAACTGAAGTTGCGATACGTGCAGCATTCAAAGCAGTAGCAGAAAATAAACAAGTTGCCTTCTTATGTCCTACAACTATCTTGTCACGCCAACACGCAAAAACATTTATGAAGAGATTCAAAAACTATCCTGTAACGATTGAACTTATGAATCGATTTGTAACTGCAAGCAAACAAAGAGAGACAATTGAAAACTGTAAAGAAGGAAAAGTAGATGTATTAATTGGAACGCATCGACTGTTAGGAAAAGATATTAAATTTAAAGACTTAGGACTTCTAATTATTGATGAAGAACAACGATTTGGAGTTGAACACAAAGAAAAGATAAAAGAGCTAAAAGCATCAGTCGACGTATTATCTTTATCAGCTACACCAATACCAAGAACATTACAAATGTCTTTGGTAGGAATTCGTCAATTATCACAACTAGAAACTCCACCAGATAATCGTGTATCAGTACAAACATATGTTGTTGAAAAAAATCCTGCTTTAATAAAAGAAGTAATAGAACGTGAATTATCACGAGATGGTCAAGTCTTCTATCTACACAACAATGTTGAGGAAATTTATCATACTGCAAGAAAAATCCAAGAACTCGTACCGTATGCAAAAGTTGCAGTTGCACATGGTCAAATGGGTAAGGAAGAAATTGAAGATGTAATGATGAATTTTACAAGTGGTGAAGCAAATGTATTAGTCTGTACAACCATAATTGAAACAGGAATTGATATTCCTAATGCCAACACTATTCTGGTTGAACATGCACAAAACTTTGGACTATCACAGCTCTATCAAATTAAAGGACGTGTTGGAAGATCAAATCGATTAGCCTATGCCTATCTAATGGTACCAAGTAAAAAACAACTCTCAGAAATCGCAAGCAAGCGACTACAAGCAATCAAAGACTTTGCCCAACTAGGTAGTGGTTATAAAATTGCTATGCGTGATTTAACAATTCGAGGAGCTGGTGATATGTTAGGTCCTGAACAATCAGGATTCATTGATACAGTAGGTATTGATATGTATATCGAAATGCTAGAAGAAGCCATCAATGAAAAGAAAGGTATTATTAAACCTGAACGTAAAGAAATGGTTAAAGCAAATGTTCAAGTGGATAGCTATATTCCAGAAGTATTTGCACCAGATGATTTTGATAAGATTAGCATGTACCAAACAATCGACAGAATAGAATCACAAGAAGAATTACGAGCTTATGAAGAACAAATCTTAGATGAATTTGGACAACTACCAAAAACAGTAAAAGTATTATTCGAAAAGAAACGTTTAGAGATATTAATTAACTCTGAAGATGTAGAAAAATATCGAGAACTAAAAGGACAAATAGAAATTACTTTTTCAAAAATGTTTAGCGCACATGTAGATGGAGTGAAACTTTTTGAAATCTTGACAAGCATTTCAAAAGATATTACACTTCGCTATACAGACCAAAAAATCATTGTGAAATTACCACAAACAAATGATGGTTTGAAAATGGCAATAGAAGTATTAATGAGAAGTAAAGAGGCTAAGAAAAATGAGAATTGATAAATACCTAAAAGTATCACGTATCCTTAAAAGAAGAACAGTATCTAAAGAACTAGCCCTTCATCAAAGAATAGAAGTAAATGGTAAGTCAGTAAAACCATCATATGATGTGAAACCAGGAGACTGTATTACTATAATTTTTGGTCAAAGACAAATGACAGTAAAAGTACTTGAAACATCAAACTTTTCTAAAAAGGCAGATGCTCCAATGATGTATGAAGTTTTAGAAGAAAAATGGCTAGAGGAAAATTGTTGCGAATAACTGCATTGAAACATATAATAAATATATCCAGAAAGGAGAAAAAATGACACAACAACCGGTAAAAAGAAAAGTTGTTAGAAAAGTAAAGAAACCTAAAAGAAGAACGCTTAGACCAATTACAAAACTTTTGTGTTTTGCTGTCATCATCTTCTCAGGCTGGTTAATTTATGGTGTAATTGAAGAAATTGGTACAACTGTTACATTACAACAACAACTAAAAGAAACAAAAGTTAAACTAGAAGAAGTTAAAGATGAAAATCAATATTTGATTGATCAAAAAAATAAATTATCTGATCCAAACTATGTACAAAGTTATGCACGTGGAAGTTATATGCTAACAAAAGATGGAGAAAAGATTTACTATTTACCATCAAAAGATAAATAAAATATATTCTAAACAAAGTATAAAAGATATTGAAAATTCAATATCTTTTATTTTACTTCAGCTGATGTATTTTTCAAAAAACAGTTTCGTGAAACTGTTTCATGAGAGTTAAATTATGTGGTTAAAGTTCAAGTAAATTTGTAATTAATTATTTCATTGATACAAGAAAAGGTATTAAACAAGGGAATAAAACAGATTTTGGAAAGTAATAAAATCATCCAATAGATATTGCATATTATATGATATTTAATTTATTTCTATATGGAGCAATATAGGAGGTATAGACTATTGAAAGACAACGTGCTATATAAGAAGTAGTCATTTAAACCAAGACTAGAAAGTGAGAATTATAATGAAGAAGATTGGTAAAATAGTGTGTGTATTTGCTTTGATTACAACTATGACATCATCAGTATTAGCAGAAGATAAAGTTGAAACATATCTTGATGATAATGGATGCGTTGTAACAACAGTAAACGGAGAAATCACAGACGTAGATTGTGACGTAGAGATACCTGGTATTACTACATTTGATTTGATTTATCCTTGGGGATAATAAGTTAAGCATTAATTTATAATGAAAGAATGGTATAATTGTCCTTATTAAAGAGTGGGGAAATAATTATGCCATTTTATGTTAAAAGTCTAAATAATGATACAAAAGAAAATCGGCTGTATGGATGTATAGTAAGACGAGCAAGAGAAGACCGTCAATTTAGTTTAAACTTTGCTGCGGATAGTACGTTTGTAAATCCTAGTCATCTAAGTAAAATTGAACATGGTAAACATGCCGCATCAAAAGAGTATAAGAAAATCCTAGAAAGCTCATTAGGGATAAATGTAAATACCTGCCTAGATTTTAAAGATGAAGTTGAGGAAAAGTTAATAATATTTTTTAATTGTTGGGCAACGTGCAATGCTCAAGGTATGAAAGATATTTACAATCAATTCATAGAAAATAAAAGTGAGTATAAATATTCATTCGCATTTCCATATTATGATTTTCTTATCATTTTTTATGAAGTTATTTTTGAAAAAGATTTAACAAATGCAAAAAAGATATTGGATGAAATGAAGAATTATAAAAATTTATTAGAGACTCCATATCAACTATTATATCAAGATTTAAAAGCACAGTATTATCTAAAAACAAGTAGCAGGGAAAAAGCAAAAGAAATATACGAAGATTTGGATAAAGAAATTCCAAGTTCACCTAAAAACTCAATTATATTTTCGATTATTTACTATCATCTTACATACTTTAATGCATTATCCAATGAAATTGATATAGCGATTAAATATTATAAACGAGCTAGAAATATGCTTGCGGATTTATTCATGTTTGAAAGAATTGCATTTTTAGGAATCGTCATTGCGAATGGATACACATCTGCAAATCAATATGAAAAGGCAATGAATATCTATGAAAATATCCTATCTTTTTACTCAAGAGAAAATAAACAAGGTGAAATGCAAATGTTATATGCAAATATGAGTTACTGCGCATTAAAAGAGAAGAACTATGAAAAAGCAATAGACTATGTACGACAATTGGATTTATCGAAAGATTTATATTTGAGCGCTAGTTTTTATGAACCTTATGCATTGTGGATGATGGGAAGATATAAGGAAACCAAGCAAATCATAGAAGATAATATAAATACCAAAAATATGAAAACAAAGTTAATCCAAGAAATAATCTTAAACTCAATAGAAGGAAAGGTTGAAGAAGCATTTAAAGCTTGTGATCATGCTTGTCAAATTATAGAAAAAGATAAAGACTTTGAGAACCAAGAATTTATCTATAAAATAGGACTTAAGATTGCAACAGACAACAATTTACTCGAGGAGAAATATAAGTACTTAGAACTTCTATATAATATGAAGTAAATAGTATAATGGACAAATAGAGTATAAAATTTAGTAACATTAAGGAAACTGTATAATTAATACAGTTTTTTTATATGGAGCAATACAGACGTATTGAAAAATCTTGAAGAAAGAAATAGTATTAAAGATGGAGAAGGATCTGGGTATGATGGGAAAAATTGGGGAGATAATAAAGCCTGTCTATCAAGGAGGGAAAAAATGTACAGTATACCTGGTTATGTAGATTTTGAATTAAAGGGAGACACAATTAGCATAATCGACCATTTAACAAAAAATGTAATTGAGGTGAATGCATCAAACAAAAAGGAACTGTTCAGTATCTACAATAGTGGATCAATAGCTATTAGAACAGACCTCGAAAAATTTTTGTTTCAACATGGAGTATTGGACGAAAAAGTTAAACTAGCTGCAAAGGTAAATGGTAAGCTAGAAAGTTTATCAAGTAAGTTGAATGTTACAATTATGGTTACTGAGTTATGTAACTTTAACTGCAAGTATTGTTATGAAAGAAAAAATCCTAAAGCTATGAGTGATGAAATGATGAGATCAATCGTAAATTTCGTCAGCAAGCAAGTGGAGGAAGACAAACAACTAAAAGCAATTAATGTGGTATGGATTGGTGGAGAACCACTTTTAGAAAAAACCAAAATTCTTAAGTACGGAAAGATGCTTAAAGATTTAGCAGAAAGCCATGGACTAAAGCATTCTGCAGAAATAAGTACAAACGGATATTTTTTAGATGAAGAAGTTTTTGGAGAATTGCTTAGTGTTGGAATAAGAAAATACTATATTGCATTAGATGGAAAAACACATGATTATCTAAGACCATTAATTACTGGTGAAGGAACATCAAAGGCAATATTTAGAAATCTTATCGCAATCAAAAGACATTATGGTAAAACGGAAGACTTTGAAATTGAGATTATAAACAATATTTTAGAGAATAATAGAGACTTCATTTGGTATGATAAATTGAAGATTCTTATCGGTGACACAGAACATTTTGTTTTTACAGTAAAAACGATTGATCAATTAAGAAAAGATTATGATGCTCAAAGTACAGCAAACATTGTAAAAAGAAATAAATTATTAAAGGAACATTATGACTACTTAGAATTTATTCATATGCGTACTGATCGTAAGAGTTCGAGTGAATATGGATTATGTAAAGCAGGATTAAAAAACGGATTTGTATTCCGTTGTGATGGACTAGTTGTGAAATGCAACTCATGTTTAAGTTACGATTTTAATAATGTTGGGTTAATTGGTTATGATGATATCAAAATAGATGCAGAGAAAAATAATAAATGGATTCATAAAATTGACCATGAAAGTTGTATCTCATGTAAGAATGTTCTGAAATGTGGTTATAACTCTTGCCCGAAAACAAGATTTAATAGTCAAAAGTGTATAAACTTTTCAAGAAGAAACTATGAAACAATATGAAAATAGTGACGATTAATCTCGTCACTATTTTTCTTACTTACAATTTTGTTTCCAACAACGACAATTTTCTATGCGTAGACCATTATCACCTTGATCTTTATCATAAGAAAAACCAATTAATAAAGTACAAGGAAAATTTGTACATTCACCACAATGTGAATGTTTCTTTTCTTCGCAACAATCTTTTATTGGACACGAGTCATCCCAAAAAGGTTTGTTTATTGCTAAGCAACCTTTACAGTTGAATTCTTCTTTATAATGACATTGACTACATGAAATACCACAACGAGATTCAATCATTTTAAATTCCTCCTGCCAATATGATACCAAAAGAAAGGTGACAACTATTTGTCACCTTCATTATAAAGAGGTAATGTTTTTAGTAAAATATCCTTTAATTCATTACGTAATTCTTGTGGTTCAAGAAGTTCTGCAAGATTTCCAAAACCAAGAATCCAACTAAAGAGATAATCTTTATTTGTGAATGGGAATTTAAATAACAGTTTTCCATTAGGTTGAGTAGTAAAGTAATCCAATCCATATTCTTCAACAATTCGCCATTTTACAGAAGGATCAAATAAAATTGTAACTTCATAATTGCTGGGGAAATATGAGGATGTTTCTAATAGTTCATGGGGAATATCTTGAAGGGTAAAAACATCATCTAAAAGACTTAGATTCCATATACGATTTAATTTTAGTAATTCAAATTGTTGAGATGGATGATTATAGCAAAGAACATACCAATTTGACCATTGGTAAATAATTAAATAGGGAGCACAAGTAATAGTTGCTTCACCTTGTCTACTATAATAGGTAAAAGTAATTGATAAAGTGCTTTCAATTGCTTCTTCAAGTAACTTAATTTTACTTGAGAGTGAGTCTTTATAATGTGATGCTAAATCAATCAACAAGTGATTGGACTCAACTAATCTATTTTTGTCGGGTAAAAATTTATCTATAATTTGATCATATTGATTATGTGAGGAAATACTGTTAAGGCTTTGAAGACCAGTGAAAATGGCTTGTAAGTCAGTGGTATTAAAATAAGTTTTATCTATTTTAAATCCATCTGCAATCTGGATACCTCCATGATATCCAGGTAAAGTAATAATAGGTATTCCAGCAATACTCAAGTCATCAATATCTCGAAGAATTGTTCTTTTTGATACTTCAAATCTTTCAGCAAGTTGAGTTGCAGTTACTTTTTCTTTTTGAAGTAATAATGTAAGTATGCCGATTAAACGATTCATTTTCATGGTAAGTACCTCAAGTATTATAATTGTACAATAAAACGGTAATCTACAAAACATCACTAATGTATAGTCCGTTGTATTTATTAGAATGTGGTAAAATATAAAAGAAAGTTTTAGAAGTAAGCAGGAGAGTAAAATGGAGTTTATAGGGACAATATGGGCGCTTTTACCAGCGATAATAGCGATTGGGTTAGCATTGGCTACAAAAGAAGTTTATTCATCTTTATTTTTGGGAATTGTTGCAGCGGCATTATTATATAGTAATTTTAATATTCTGAATGCAACAACAGAGATTTTCAATGTAATGATATCAAAGACAGGTTCAGCATGGAATGTAGGTATTTTATTCTTCCTTGTATTCTTAGGTGCAATTGTGGCACTTATGACAAGAGCTGGAGGAAGCAAGGCTTATGGTGATTGGGCGATTAAACGTATAAAATCAAAACGCGGAGCTATGCTCTCTACGATGATTTTAGGGATTCTTATCTTTGTGGATGATTACTTTAATTGTTTAACAGTGGGTAGCGTTATGCGCCCAGTAACTGATAAATTTAAGATATCACGTGCTAAATTAGCCTATATTATTGATTCGACTGCAGCTCCAATATGTATTATTGCACCAATATCAAGTTGGGCAGCAGCAGTTACAGGATATACAACTGGCGATGGTTTTAATCTTTTCCTTCAAACAATTCCGATTAATCTTTATGCATGGTTAACAATTATTATGGTATTCATTGTCTGTGTTTTTAATTTTGATTTTGGACCAATGAAGCAACACGAAGAATGTGCAGAGAAAGGTGATTTATTTTACGGTAGAAATGACTTTGAAATAATTGAAGAGGAAAAGGTATCAACAAAAGGGCGAGTTATGGATTTAGTACTCCCAGTCATATTTCTCATTTTCTCATGCATCACATGTATGGTTTATACGGGTGGATTCTTTGATGGAGTACCATTTGTTCAAGCATTTCAAGAGTGTAATGCATCATTTGGTTTAGTTTTAGGTTCATTTTTTACATTAGTATTTATGTTTATTCTTTATATTCCTAGAAAGATAATAAATTTCAAAGACTTCTTTGAAGCATTACCTGTTGGTTTTAAAATGATGGTTCCAGTGATTATGATTCTTGTATTGGCATGGACATTGGGTGGATTTGTATCCGATAATCTTCAAGCAGGTTTATTTGTATCTAATTTCTTAAAAAGTAGTAGTATTTCAACAGCATTCTTACCACCTTTACTATTTCTTATCGCAACAGGCTTGGCTTTTTCCACAGGAACTTCATGGGGAACGTTTGGTATTTTAATTCCAATTGTCACATCTGTATTTTTAGAAAGTGATCCAATGCTAGTTACAAGTATTGCGGCAGTTCTTGCGGGGGCAGTTTGTGGGGATCATATTTCTCCTATTTCAGATACAACAATTATGGCGAGTGCTGGGGCACAATCAAATCATATTTTCCACGTAACTACGCAACTTCCCTATGCATTAGTAGTAGCAACAGCATGTTTTGTTGGTTATTGCATTGCCGGATTTACAGGATCTACTATTCTAGCGTTTGGGGGAGCGCTTGTAGTATTAGGAATTATTTTGTTGATTATTAAGAAAGTGAAGCTTAGCAAATAAATAATTGCATTATTGTGCAAGACTATAATCTTGCAAAAGCTGAAAATTCTTGCTAAATTTAAATTAGTTGTTCGAATAACTATAAATAAATCGGGAGAAATTTTTCGTATTCATTAACGTTAAAGTAAGTGAATGAAAAAAATATCCCGATTTTAATTTTGTTGTAAGGAGGAATAATAAAAACTATAGATGTGAAAAAGTAATGAATTTAGCAAAACTTAATTGAATCATTTAAAAAGATGGAAAGAGGACAGAAATGCGTAATACAATTGATAAAGTTAGACCTGAAGTAAAAGAAGATGAAGAGTTTCAAAAAGGATTAAAAATAATAACAAAAATACAGATTTGGTTGTTTGTTTTACTAGCGGCATTTAATATTTTAATTGTTTTTATTATAAAATTACCAATTAATTTCCAGTTATTTTACCAACTAGTGATGAGATGTTTATTTATATCACTACTCGCTAGTGGATTTAAGAAATTATTGATAGCTGCTATTTCCTTAAATGTAATGGGTGTAATGGTAATGATAATCATGTTTGTTACCAATCTATACCGATTTAATATTTTTGGAATACTGATTAATATATTAGAAATTATATTCGTTTTAAGTTATATCATGTCAGGAATTATTATCCTCAATCTAAAAGAAACTAAATATGTCGTCACAAAGTCCGGACAAATAATGGAAGAAGTTAGAGAAGAAAATAAAAATAAAAAAATGAAGCAAGTAAATGATAAGACCACTTTATAGTTGCAATAGAAACTAATCAAGCCAGTAATAACAAAAAAAGAGAGGGCGAATCCTCTCTTTTCCCTAAAGCACTAAACACTTGATGTTCCAAAGCCAGTATACCATAGTAGATGTTTTAAACAAACCTATGAACTATCACTTTTATACCAAAGATAGAAATGATAATTGTTATTCATTCAATGAAATAAAACGATATTCACTAAAAAAATATTGTTATGCAACAAAAAAATTATAAGAAGAAGAGTAATAAAGTGCGTCATACTTAGTTTTTCAGAAAGAATGAAAAACCATTTAGTTAAGCACAAATTTGTAGTCTATACCATGAATCTTAGAATTTTCAAATATATCTAAAAACAATTCATGATGAAAGAAAAATAAAAAAAGTTTTATATTTTGGGGTTGACACAATAAAAGAAACCGCTTACTATGATAGCGTAGTTGGATTGTTATTGTTATACAAAGCAAGCAAAACCAATTTGTGAGTAATACAAAGGTATTACTATGCAAATTGGTTTTTATTATGCATATGGAGGGAAAATGAACAGTATATTATGTAGCCCAATAGTGGGAGAATTAGTAAATTTGGAAAATGTAAATGATGAGATGTTCTCGAAAAAAATGCTTGGTGACGGGATTGCGATTATTCCAAAAGCAAAAGAAATATTTAGTCCAGTGGATGGTGTGGTTACAATGGTTTATGAAACAAAACATGCAATTGGAATTGAAATGAGCAGTGGGTTGGAGATACTTCTACATATAGGAATTGATACGGTAACACTGAATGGAATTCCTTTTGATACAAAAGTTGAAGTTGGTGATCAAGTAAGACAAGGAGATTTATTAACGATTGTAGATTGGAAATATATTGAAAATAAAGGCTGTGATACTATTATTCCAGTTTTAGCAATAAATAAAAAAGTTAAACAAATTAAGTCGTCTGGAAATGTACAACCGGGAGATGAATTATTCGAAATTGAAAATTAAATGCATATGAGTTTCGTAAAAGGGGGTGTCATAATTGAAAATAAGGCAAATTTTTAATAACAATGTAATTCTTTCAGAAAATAACAAAGGCGAAGAAATCATACTGATAGGACGTGGGATAGCCTACGGATTATCAAGAGGTAGTACAGTTATTGAAGACAGAATTGAGAAGAAATTCGAATTAAAAGATGATGTTGGACAGAAGTTTAAAACACTTGTTCAAGATGTATCCTATGACTATATTATTGTGGCAGAAGACATTATTGATTATATGAAATCACAAAGTAAAAAAAGAATAAATGATTCAATTTATGTCACATTGACAGATCATATTTCAAATCTTGTGGAAAGAATAAAAATGGGAATTGTATTTGATACAACCCTATTATTGAATATAAAATCGCTATACAAAGAAGAATATAAAATTGGTTTAGTGGCAACTGAAATACTTCGAAAAAGTTTGAAACTAGATATTGATGAAAGTGAAGCAAATTTTATTGCACTCCATATCATCAATGCGCAAATAGATTCAAATATGCAACAAATGTATGAGATTACTGCAGTTATTGAAGATATATTAAGTATCGTAAAGGGAGAATTTGGAATACTTGATTTAGAAAATTTTAATTGTGATAGATTCATTACGCATTGCCGTTTTTTTGCACAAAGAGTTATAAACAAAGAATATATTGAATATAAAACAGTGGATAATCGAAGTACCTATAAAATACTTGCAGATGCAAACAGTAAACAAAGTGAATGTATTGATAAAATCTGCAAAGTTATCAAAGAAAAATATAACTATGAAGTAAGTGTAGATGAAAAACTATATATCATGCTTCATTTAATAAAGTTAACTGAACAATTATATGGAGACCTGGTTTAATTCACTAAATTAGTTGAAAAATGAATAGTGGAATATTTGTTTGTATTTAATTAAATGAAGTATTAATTTCATAAAGAAAAGATGATTATTGATATAACAATATTTAGGTAAATAAAAACAGCTTCTCAAAACGATGTAAACAACATTTTAAAAGGGTTGGGTTCAATCGTTAATTCTAGCTATTCATTTTCAAATATTAATCAGCACAGATAGTTCTGAAAGGAGAAAATTATGGGAAAGTATCAAGAATTATCAAAACAGGCTCTTGAAAATCTTGGCGGTGTCGAAAACATTAGTCATGTAACGCATTGCGCTACACGTCTTCGAATTGATTACAAGAAAAAAAGCCTTGTAAACGAGGAGGGATTAAAAGATCTTCCAGAATCAGCAGGTATCGTTAATAAGCAAGGTCAAGTACAAATCATTATTGGACCTGGTGTTAACGATGCATACAATGAATTTCTAACAGTATCAGGTTGGCAACCAGATGGAGCTGCTAAAAAAGTTGAAGAAGAGGAAGAAGGTCCTCATAACGTAACTTATTGGCTTAACAAATTTGGAAACTTCGTAGCACCGATTTTCATGCCAGTTGTTCCAGCAATGATTACAGGAGGTTTAATCTTAGCGATTAAAAATCTACTTGTGAACTACTTTGGTTTCTCAGTTGATAGTGGAACAGCACAGTTGATGCTCGCTATTTTCCAAGCTGGATTTACATTCTTACCAGTTTATATTGGTTACACTTTAGCTTCTCAATTAAAGATGCAACCAATCATGGGAGCCTTCTTAGGGGCACTACTAATATGTGATAAATTTAATAGCGGAGTAGTAACAGACTTCTTTGGAATCGGCATTCCTCAAGTGTCTTACGGCTCAACTGTACTGCCTATTGTATTGGGTGTTGCATTCATGTTCTGGGTAGATAAGGGATTGAAGAAGATTATACCAGAAGCACTAGTATTCTTCTTAAAACCACTTCTAACAATGGCAATTGTTGCTCCAGTTACATTCATCATCCTAGGTCCTGCTGGAAACCAATTAAGTGGTTATGTAGGACAATTCGTAGTATGGCTTACAAGTGCATTAGGCTTTATTGCACAACCTATTCTTGCGGTAATTTATCCATACATGGTTATGTTTGGATTGGATAAAGCGTTATCTCCAATCGGTATCGAATTAGTTGCAACACTTGGTTACAACTCAGTTACTGGTGTTATGGGATTCGTATCAAATATTTGTATCGGTGCTACAGCATTAGCTGTTGCAACAACAATTAAAAATAATAAAGGTCAAAAAGGTATGATCAGCTCATTTGGTGTAACAGCACTTTGTGGAGTTACTGAACCAGCATTCTATGGAGCATTAATATCAAGACCTAAAGCATTAATTGGTACTGCAATTGGAGCTGCATCAGCAGGTTTAGTAGCAGGTATCTTTGGACTTAGAGTATTCGTGCAAGGCGGATGCCCAGGATTATTAACTTTCTTATTCTTCGTTGATCAAAATGGAAGCTTATACTATGTTTGGATTGCAGCATTAGTAGCTGTAGTTGCAATCGTTGTATCTTTTGTATCTACGAAAATAATCTTAGCACAAGATCAAAAGAAGGCAGTTAATAAAGCTTAATCTTATTTAAACTTCTGCCGGAATAGAATTTATATTTCGGCAGAAACTGTATAGTAACAAACAAGAAAAAATATGAAGAAAGGAATAAGTAGTTAACTACTTAGGAAATTATATTATGAAAGTACTTATTGGTCAATTTATTACAGAATCAAATGCTAATGTTCCAATGAAAAATGAAATCACCAGTTTTGACATAGCATTTGGTGATGATTGTATTGAAAAAATGCTTGTAAAAGATATTTTTGAAAAAGAAAATATCGAAGTTATTCCTTCGATTTATGCAGTATCAGGGGCCTCTGGTATTATTAAAAAACATACATTTGATTATATTGAAACATGTATATTAAATACGGTAAAAGAACATCTCAATGAACTTGACGGAATTTATCTTATGTTACATGGGGCTAGTGAAGTTGATGAAATTGGTTCAGGTGATCATCATATTATTAAAGAAGTACGTAAGCTTGTAGGACCTTATCTTCCTATCACAGTTGCATGTGATCCACATGGCAATTTAAATAAGGAATATGTAGAGGCAATTACTGCAATTCGCAGTTACCGTGAATCTCCACATACTGATCAAAGTGCAACATGGAGAATTATGGCACAAATGTTATGTGATATCTTAAAGAATCGTCCAAATGTTCATTCTGTTTATCGCAAATTACCACTTATTCTTGGTGGGGAACAAAGTGTTTCAGCAGATGAACCAGTTCGATCAATCAATATTTTCATGAATGAGTTAGAAAAAGATCCTCGAATTATGAGTGTTTCTTGGCATGTTGGTTATATTCGTCATGATTGTGATGTTGCGGGATGCGGAATTGTTGTTGTTCCTCAAACGTTACAAGATCAAGATTACGCGGAAGAAGTTGCAGATAAACTTGCAAAATACGTATGGGATAAACGTCATGAATTTCATTATACTGGAACAACTGCAAAACCTATAGAAGCTTTGAAAATGGCTTTAGAATTTGATGGAAAACCAGTTGTAATCACAGACTCAGGAGATAATACAACATCAGGTGCTACTGGCTGGAATACATATATTTTAAGACAAGTTTTAGATGTAAAAGAATTGAAAAAATCATTCCTATTTGCAGCAATCACCGATCCAAAAGCACAAGCAAAATTAAATGAGGGTAATCTAGGTGAAGAAATGCACATTACATTAGGAACTAATTATGATGAAATGTCAAAGAGTGTTGAACTTGATGTTGTAATTAAATCAAAAGGGGATGTTATTCGTCCTATCAGCATGGGTGATTCTAATGTTGAACTTTATAATAAATTTGGTAACTGTGTAGTTGTGAATGTTAAAGGAACTTCAATTGATATCATTGTTTCAAATCATAGACAATCTTATGCCCATGCAATTCAGTTTAAACATGCTGGAGTTAATTGGCTTGATTATGATGTAACAGTTGTTAAACAAGGATACATTTTTCCAGAGTTGAAAGAAAATTCTCAATTCTATGTGATGTCATTAACAGATGGTGCAACACCACAAGACACAGCATCTATTCAATTCAAACGCATTATGCGTCCAATGTTCCCAGTAGATAATATTTAATCTTCCCAAAAATGTATTATAAAAAAATCGTTATTGAAAAGTTCATTTGATAACACTTTTCAGTGACCATAAATTAAAAAGAGGAGTTAGAAAATGAAAAAATATAATGTTGAATTAAGCAAAGTTGCTACACCTAAAAAAGATTGTTCAAACAAACCAGTAGTTTTAAGTGATAAAACAATTCAAGAACGTAAAAACAAAGTTCTAAAACAAATGAATGATCGAGGTTTAGAAAAAATAATCATTTATGGTGATGTTGAACATGGGAGTAATTTTGAATATCTTGTGGGATATTACACGCGTTTTGAAGAAGCATTATTAATTGTTAATAAATGCGGAGATATGACACTTGTATTAGGAAATGAAAATTTGAACAAGGTTTCAAAATCAAGAGTCGAAGCAAATGCTATTCACGCTTCATTATTCTCTCTTCCAAATCAACCGAATCGAAATGATAAAACACTTAAAGAGTTACTAAAAGACGCAGGAGTAAAAGAAAATACACGTATAGGATTAGTGGGATGGAAATTGTTTACAAGTTCAATTGAAGACAATAAGAATGTCTTTGATATTCCTTCATATATCGTAGATACAATCAAAGAATTAATTGGAGATCATAAACTTCTAAGTAATGAAACGGATTTATTCATCGGTGAAAATGGTGTACGAACAACTAACAATGCAAATGAAGTTGCTCATTATGAATTTGGTGCATCTCTTGCATCGGATTGCGTTTTAGATGCCATGGAACTTATAGAAGTAGGTACAAGCGAATTTGAACTTGGAGATACGTTAGTTAGACATGGTCAGCATACAAGCATAGTTACAATTGCTGCAAGTGGCCCTCGATTTGTGAAAGCAAATATGTATCCTACAAATAATACAGTAAAAATAGGCGATTCAATTGCTCTTACGGTGGGTTATCGAGGAGGTTCTTCAAGTCGAGCAGGATATGCTGCCCATAATGAATCTGAACTTCCCAAAGAATGTAAAGATTATGTTGAAAAAGTTGCAGCTCCATATTTTAGAGCTTATTGCTACTGGTTAGAAGAAATTAAAATTGGTTGCACTGGAAAAGAAATATTCAATAAAATCGAAGAAATTCTACCACGTTCAATTTATGGGTGGTCATTATGTCCAGGTCATTTAACAGCAGAAGAAGAATGGATGTCTTCTCCAATATATGAAAATTCAGAAGAAAAACTTCAAAGTGGAATGTTGTTTCAAATAGATATTATTCCATCAGTAAATGGTTATGGTGGAACAAGTGCTGAGAGTACAATTTTGCTTGCGAACGAAGAATTAAAGTGTGAAATAAAAAAGAACTATCCAGAATTATGGAATCGCATTCAAGAGCGAATAAAATATATTAAAAATCAACTAGGTATTGAGCTATCAGAAGATGTACTTCCAATGTGTAGTACAGTAGCATATTTGAGACCATATCTATTAAATAAAGAATTTGCATTTACGTGTGCAAAGTAAATAAGGAGAAAATTATGAAAATATTAATTGGTGGATTTATTGCCGAATCAAATGCCTATGTAGAAAAACCTTGTGAAATTCAAGATTTTACAATTATTACAGGTGATGCAATTGCAGACCGTCTCTATATCACTGAAATAGCAAAGGAAGAAAATATTGACTTAGTTCCTTGTTTCTTGGCAAGTGGGGCAGGTGCAGGACGTGTAAGTTATGATGCTTTTGACTACATTCTCAAACAATTTATTAAAGGAGTGAAACAGCATCAACATGAAATTGATGGATTATTTTTCTTCTTTCACGGGGCATCAAATATTATTGATTTAGAAGGTGGTTCTGGAGATCACGCACTTATTCGCGAGATTCGTAAAGTTGTCGGACCATACATGCCAATCGCAATGGTTATGGATCCACATGGGAATTTATCACAGGAGCAAGCAGATAACTGTAACATTATTCGCACATTCCGTCATAGTCCTCATACTGATCGTAATGAAGCGCATCAAATTGTTTTCAAAAGCTTGATTGATGTATTAAGAACAAGAAGAGTGATTCATCCAGTCTATCGCAAAGTTCCTATTTTACTAGGAGGAGAGCGTTGTGTATCAACAGATGAACCGCTTGTATCAATTAATAAATTATTGAATGAAATTGAAGCTGATCCAAGAATAATGTGCTGTTCATACCACATTGGTTATCTTCGTCACGACAATGAAAAATGTGGTGCTGCGATTATTGTAGTTCCATATAATCCTGAAGACATTGACTATGCTAATGAGAAAGCGGATGAGATTTATAAGTATGTATGGAATCGTCGTCATGATTTTCACTTTACGGGGTATGCAGATGATCCAGAACCAGCGCTTGATGCAATGATTCAGTTTGATGGAAAACCTTGTTTTCTAACGGATTCAGGAGACAATGTTACTGCCGGTGCACCCGGTGCAAATACAACTGTACTTAAGCAAGTTCTGGCATTAGAAAATTTTAATAACAAAGAAATTTTATTCGCAGAAATCACCGATAAAAATCTATGTGATAATTATTTTGAATCTAAAAATGAAGGTGATTATGTTGAGTTTGATATAGGTGCGCAATTCGATAAGCTTTCAGAAAAAGTTCACTTAAAAGGAACGATTATATCAAAGGGAGATTTACATAACCATTATCATGATGTAAAAGTTGTAGGAACGTGTTGGACTGTAAAGTTAGATAACTATCCAGTTACTGTTATTATCGGAAATAAACATGTATCCTTTGCAGAACGTGAGCAATATGAGTGGGCCAATGTAGAAATGGATAACTATGATTTGATTATTGTCAAACAAGGATATCTATACCCACAACTAAAAGCAATGGCTAAACATTATGTTATGTCA
Organism: Anaerorhabdus sp.; assembly: GCF_036657415.1. NCBI lineage: Bacteria > Bacillati > Bacillota > Erysipelotrichia > Erysipelotrichales > Erysipelotrichaceae > Anaerorhabdus > Anaerorhabdus sp. The sequence continues at coordinate 23,350 of NZ_JAVXGL010000003.1, forward strand.
TTAACAGAGGGTGCATGTATGCAAAGAACAGAACGCCTCATTTATAAAAAAGTTATTCGCCCTATTTATCCGTTAGATAATATTTAGATGCCATATTTCCTACTTATTTAATAAGTAGGAAATATTTCAATAATATGGAAATAGGGATGATTTTGATTACATTATCGGTAGCCAGTATAGGGTGGTATTTTGCTGATAAGTTAAAACTATCTGCACCAGCAATGTTGGGAAGTATGATAGCAGTAGGAGTAACAAATATTTTTTTGGATTATGCTTATTTACCTACGTCAATTAAAATTTTTACGCAAGCAATTTCAGGAGCATTTATTGGAATGCAAATTGCAAAAAAAGATATTATGAATTTTAGATATTTAGTAAAACCATTTATTTTTCTTATCGCTTTACTTACAATCAATACCTTTGTGATGGGAATATTAATAAATAAGATTTGTGGACTTGATTTAACAACAACACTTCTCTCTTGTGTTGCTGGTGGTGTTACTGATATTTCTCTCATCGCAATGGATATGAATGCTGATGCAGGAACAGTAGCATTGATGCAAACATCAAGACTTGTCTTTGTTTTGCTATTTTTTTCAACGTGGATTAAATTCATGACAAAAAATAAAAGCGAGACAGTAGTAGATTTGAGAATGCAACAAAATAATGTAGTGAATCAAACAGTAATAGATAGGTTAATAAAGACAAAATTCCAAAGAATTATTTTTACAATTATTACAAGTTTTGCTATGGGTTATGTTGGATATATAAGTAAGATACCTGCAGCTACAATGGTATTTCCAATGTTTCTTATTGTTTTTTTAAATTGTACAACATGCATTTGTTTCGTTCCTACTCAAGCGAAAAATATTGCACAATTACTAGCGGGTGCATTGGTTGGAACGAGCATATGTTCATCCACATTTTCGAATTTAAATAAAACACTCATTCCCATTGTTTTGTTGTTGATTAGTTATTGGTTTATTAATTTAATCTACGGGATTGTCTGCGAAAAATATAAACTATTAGATTTAAAATCAGCGATGTTTGCTTCAGCGCCAGGTGGTGCAACAGATATGGCTTTAATCGCTGCAGATTTAAATGCAGATCTAACAAAAATTGCTTTGATACAAGTTTTACGGGCAGCTTATGTTGTTGCGGTAATGCCATTTCTAATTATCATATTTGTGAAGTTATTTTCTTAAATGAATTAAGTTCATATAAAAAATAGGAGGTGTAATATGAACGGAAAAGTTAAACATGATTTTTTGTGGGGAACCGCAAGTGCTGCATATCAATGTGAAGGTGCATGGAATGAAGATGGTAAAGGTATAAGTACTTGGGACCAATTTTGTCATAGTGATAAAAATATTAAAGGATTAACAGGTGATGTAGCTGTTGATTTTTATCATCGTTATAAAGAAGATATTCGATTGTTAAAAGAAGGTGGACATAATACATTACGGTTTTCTATTTCGTGGACACGGATAATTCCTGATCAAAGTGGAAAAATTAATCAAGCTGGAATTGATTTTTATAAAAATGTTATTAAAGAATGCAAAGCTAATGGAATCGTTCCAAATGTAACATTAATCCATTATGATTTACCAGCGTGGCTAGAGAATATAGGAGGATATGCAAATCCAGTCTTTTCTGACGAATTCGCAAAGTACTGTAAAGTTATTTTTGAAAATTTCAGAGATGATATTCCAATGTATGTCACAATCAATGAATCAACACATAATGCGTATTGTTCATACTTAACAGGTAATTATCCACCAAATGTTCATGATGTTCAAACATTAGTGCAAGTTTGTTATAACTTGGTTATTGCAAATGCAAAAGCAATTTGTGAGTTCAGAAAACTAAATCTAAAATCAAAGATAGGAATTGTACATACAACCAATACAGTTCAAATTTTAAAAGATACACCAGAATATCGCATAGCGCAACGACGTGGCGATTTGTTTAAAAATAAATGGGTAACAGATCCTGCAATTTTAGGTAAGTTTCCAGATGATTTATTTCCTTTATTGATTGAGAGTGGCATTGATTTGTCTTTTGTTAAAGAAGAGGATTTAGAAATACTTAAACATAATACAATTGATTTCTTAGGGCAAAATTGTTATACGCGAGCTGTTGTAAAACCATATGAGTCAGGAGAAACAAATTATTATCCAAATAATGTTGGTGCAGGACAAAAGACAATAGAAGGATACGTGGTAAAAGGTTGGTTTCAAACAGATGTGGATCCTACTACGCCTAAAAATGCATGGAGTCGTGAAATATATCCAAAGACAATTTATGACATGTTAATGGGAATAAAGAAGGATTATGGTGATATTCCGGTATATATTACGGAAAATGGTCATGCAATGGCAGAAAAACCAAATGAAAATGGTGAAATAATTGATGATGAACGAATTGAATTCATGAAATCCTATTTAGAATGGTTAATTAAAGCTGAAAATGAAGGATGCAATGTAAAAGGATATTATGCATGGTCAACAACAGATTGTTATTCGTGGATAAATGGATATGAAAAGCGATATGGATTAATTTATATTGACTATGAAAATGACTTGAAGAGGATTCCGAAGAAGAGTTATTCATGGTATCACGATTTCATTAAGGAGCATACGGAGGGAAAATAATGACAAAAGAAAAATTTCTGTGGGGTTCTGCAACAGCTGCCTATCAATGTGAAGGAGCTTGGGATATCAACGGAAAAGGAATTAATATTTGGGATGAATTTTGTCACTCTGATAAAAATAAGACGGGTATAACCGGTGATGTTTCATGCGATTTCTATCATCATTTTAAAGAAGATATCAAAATGATGGCAGAAGGTGGTCAAAACACATATAGATTTTCAATATCTTGGTCACGAATTGTTCCAAAAGAAGACCGAATAGTCAATGAAGCTGGATTAAAATTTTATGACGAAGTCTTGAATGAATTAGAAAAATACAATATTGTTCCTAATGTCACTTTGGTTCATTATGATTTGCCAGATTATATTGGTCACAAAGGTGGTTGGTGTTATGAAGGAATATCAGATGAATTTGCTTATTATGCTTCTGTAGTATTTAAGCATTTTAAAAATCGTATTCCACTATATGTAACAATTAATGAACCAACACATAATGCATTTTGTAACTATATGGTTGGGAACTATCCACCAAATGAGTTCAACATGCAACATCTTTGTGAGTGTGCATATAATATGATGGTTTGTAATGCAAAAGCGATACGTGAATTTAGAAAATGTAACTTAACATCACAAATTGGTATTGTACATGCATCTTGTCTTGCGGAGGCTCGCTTTGATACACCAGAGTACAAAGAAGCTGTTAAATATGGAAACATGTTTAATAATGATTGGGTTTTAGATCCAGCTATTAAGGGATTTTATGAAAAAGAATTAATTGAAAAAGTTAGAAAATCAGGCATTGATTTATCATTTATGAAACAAGAAGATTTAGCTGTTATGAAAGAGAACACAATTGATTTCCTAGGACAAAATGCATATAGTCGACTACTTGTAAAACCTTATGAAAAAGGTGAAACTTGTGCAACTGTAAACAATGCGGGTAATAATGACGGAACTGAGAGAGCAGCCAAAGAAGGAAAAACAGTAAAAGGATGGTTTGAGTCAGATACAGACCCTAATATTCCGCTTAACCCGTGGGGTAGAGAAATTTATCCTAAATGTATCTACAATACATTATTGAATCGCAAAGAAAAGTATGGTGATATTCCTATTTATATCACGGAGAATGGCCATGGTGCCTATGATATTGCGGATGATCAAGGATATGTTGAAGATGATGATCGTATTAATTTCATTAATAATTTTCTCGCCTATATTCTAAAGGCAAAAGAAGAAGGGGTAAATGTAAAGGGATATTATGTTTGGTCTACCATGGATTTGTATTCATGGATTAATGGTTACAAAAAAAGGTATGGCCTAGTACGTGTAGATTATGAAGATGGAAATTTGAAAAGAATTCCAAAGAAAAGTTACTATTGGTATAAGAAATTTATAGAAGAACATAAAGATGTTTAATTTAAATGTTTTAATTAATGTTGAAATGCAAATTTTGCTTTTCTTCGTTATCGGAATGGTATTGAAAAAGAAAGGAATCACAGATCGTCATGTAGATGGATTCCTTTCTACACTGGTTTTAAATTTAATTATGCCAATGAGTATTTTTGTATCATTTTACAAAAGTATTTCCACAGAAATATTGAAAAGCAGTATTATGCTAGTTGTTGCAGGAATAGTCGTAGCAGTATTTGTTATGATACTTGGAAGATTTATTCCAAAAGCAATGTCAGAAGATAAGCGTAGAATCGCACAATATGCAATTCTCATCTCAAATGGTTCATTGATAGGTCTTCCATTAATTTATGGTTTATGTGGTGATACAGGAGTTTTCTACGCCAATATTTTTATGATACCAACACGAATTTTATCATTTACATCAGGAGAAAAATATTTTAATCCACAGTATAAAGGAGTAAGTGGATTGACAGTAATAAAAAATTTCATTTTCAACCCAATTACACTTGCAATGATTTGTGGATTTGCATTGAATGCATGTCAAATACAAATACCAGGAGGAATTAATTCCGTATTCGAAAGCTTGTCGGCATGTATGACACCACTTGCTTTGATCTTGGTAGGATCAACACTTATTGATTCGGCAGAAGATATGAAAAAATCTTCACTAGATATTTTAGGGATAAGTTTTTTTCGATTGATTTTATCTCCACTTTTCACATATTTTATTTGCATTTTATTAAAAATAGATTTGAGCATGACCATTGTGGCGGTATTAATTAATGCAACTCCAGTGGCGTCAACTGCAACAATATTTGCACAAAAATATAAAGGAGACACATTATTTTCAAGTAATTGCGTTTTTCTTTCTACGGTACTTTCATTCATTACACTATGGGGAGTTTGTATAACGCTGGCGGGGATATAAAAAGCTATGACAAAGATATTGATGGACTTACAAATTATGATTTTAACATATATTGCGGTGGGATTTATTCTTTACAAAGTTAAAATGATTGATACAAATGCACAAAACTTCTTATCAAAAATGACATTAAATTTATTATTACCAGTTAGTGTTTTTGTATCATTTGTTGAAAATATGTCGCTCAATCTAATTACGAGCTTAGCAACAATATTATTTTTAGCAATTATCATTGAAATAGTTTTATTTATCATTACGAAAATTCCTACTCGTATACTTAATAAGCAACAAGCGAGTGTTGCCCATTATGGTTATTTAGTTAGTAATGGAGGACTTATAGGGACACCAGTAATTGAAGGATTGTTTGGTGGTTTAGGAGTTATGTACTGTAATGTATTCATGATTCCTACACGAATTATGGCATATAGTGCGGGGGAAAGTGTATTTAATCCAAAACTTCAAAAAGATTGGAAAGAAATTATGATGGCAATAGTGACGAATAAAATTATTCTAGCTATGATTATTGCGATGGGTATTACAACATTTCATTTAATTATACCTTCACCATGTTTAAGTGCACTAAAAAATATTGGTGCTTGTTTATCTCCAGTATCACTTATGCTTGTTGGGAGTATGTTAGCAGAAAAAATGCATTTTGACTTTAAAATATTTGGTAGAATAAGTTTAATCACAATGATGCGACTTGTAATAATACCAGTGAGTGTATTATTACTTTGTATGCTACTAAAAATTGATTTTCAAAATACATGTATTGTAACCCTTTTGATGGGAATGCCTGTAGGTAGTACTTGTGCGGTATTTGCGAAAAAGTATAAAGGTGATGAATCATTTGCATCTTTAACGGTTTTCGCGACAACACTTTTGTCATCAGTTACACTTGTAGTATTGATGAAATTAATGGAAACAGTATATTTGTAACTAAGATGAATAACATACTTGGCTAGTGATAATTATTGAAAATCGTTATTTAGTTAGAACTTAGGATGAATTTCTGATGTAAACAGGAGGACATCCTTTTTACTTCCCTCTAATTCAATCATAGGGATTTAAAAATTGGAGAGTAAAATTCATACCTTCGTAAAAGAAGGGGACTATAATGAAATAGACCTAGTAGTGGCTAATTACAAATCAGGGGATAAGCCTTGATATTGCCCGTTTCGTCAAAACCAATAGAGTTTGAAAGGAAAAAAATTATGTTAAGACAAGATTTTACTATGGAAGTATCTGTAGAGGACATGTTGAAGCGTCATGCCTTTGCAGGAATTATTGCTGCTATTTTAATGGTAGTAATGGGCGTTTTATTATTTATTAATCCACTTGCAGTTAGCATTGGTGCTGGATTGTTAATTGCGATTGGAGTAGGCATTGAGGGGATTTATATTTTCTTCCGTTACTTTGGTTCAAAAAGCAGAAGTGCTTGGGACTTAGTATTAGGGATAATCAATGTATTATTTGCTGGCTGGATTCTTACCCTTTGGTTAGGGGATTCAAAGCTATTAACAACAGGAATCATTCTAAATTTCTTAGCGATGATTTTCGCAATTATTTTATTAATGTCAGGATTTAATAAACTTAACTTTGCTTCATCATTAAAAATGGCAGGAGAGTATAAAACTGGAATGATTACATTCAGTGGATGGCTCAATCTCTTTCTAGCGTTATTCTTTATTGTTAGTCCATATGTGACAACATTAACGTTTGAATGGATATCTAGTATTTACCTTATCGTGAGTGGAATTATATTATTAATTCAATCAATTGCATTCTCATTTGCAGTAAATAAAAAATAAACCAAAACCCATAAGTTGGATACCTAATGATAAATAAGGTAAATACTTATGGGTTTTTATATGCTTAAAACGTTAAATATCCATTAGTAATAAAAAAAAGCTTGTATGTGACGTTACGTAATAAAATATACTATATCTAGGAGGTAATAAATATGAATAAAGAATACTTAACTGTGGGTGAATTATCAAAAAAAATGAATGTTACGGTGAGAACATTACAATATTATGACAAAGAAGGATTATTAACGCCTTCTAGTATGACAGAAGGTGGAAGAAGATTATATTCTTCTAAAGATATTATCAAACTTTATCAAATACTATCATTTAAATCTCTGGGATTTTCTCTTGAGGACATAAAAGAACGAGTTTTAAAAATGGATACACCAGAAGAAGTTTGTATTATGCTAGAGCAACAAGAAAAGATGATTGAAGCACAAATAAAGTCAATGAAATTAGTTAAAACTTCACTCCATGCTTTAAAAGAAGAAGTAATTCAAATGAAAGAAGTTGATTTCAATAAATATGCAGATATTATTCAACTTTTAAAGATGGGTAATAAAGAATATTGGGTTATTAAATTATTTGACGATGAGCTAATGGATTATTTTAAAGAACGATTTACCGATAATGTTGAAGAAGGTAAAGTAATTCTTAATACCTATAAAGAAGTTGTGGAAAAAGCCATCCAATTAAAAAACAAAGGAATTTCTCCTGAAAGTGATGAAGCAATTGAGCTTGCATCAAAATGGTGGGCAATGATCATGGAATTTACTAAGGGAGATTTAACATTGCTAACCAAATTAATGGAATTCAATGACAATAAAGAAAATTGGGATCAAGAAATGGCGAATAAACAAAAAGAGATTGATGATTATATTGGTCGTGCGATAGACAAATATTTGAGAATTCAAGGGATGGAGTTTCCAACGGAGGAGTTAAATAATGACAACAAATAGCATTGAAGTAAATAAATTAAAGAAAAGTTATGGGAAGAATGATGTTTTACACGGAGTATCTTTTGATGTAAAGCAAGGTGAAGTGTTTGGATTTCTAGGTGTCAATGGAGCGGGTAAGACAACGACCTTAAGCTGCATAGAAGGAATTACAAATTATAATGAAGGCGAAATTAAAATCAATGGAAAAGTAGGGGTGCAACTACAAGTATCTTCACTCCCTGCGAATATTAAATGTTTAGAAGCTATTCATTTCTTTGCGAAATGGCAAAAGGCAAAAATAGATACAGAATTGATAAAACGTTTAGGGATAAATGAGTTTAAAAATAATCAGTATAAAGACTGTTCAACAGGCCAAAAAAGAAGACTTCATTTAGTCATAGCATTAATAGGAAATCCCGATATTGTGATTTTGGATGAGCCAACTGCAGGATTAGATGTAGAAGGTCGTTATGCATTGCATGAAGAAATACGTAGTTTGAAAAAACAAGGTAAGACAATTTTATTGGCAAGTCATGACATGGCAGAAGTAGAAGAATTGTGTGATCGCATTGCAATACTTAAAGATGGTGAAATTGCATTTATCGGTAATCCACAAGAGCTATCAAAAGTTGTTCAAAAAAGTTCAAATATGCAAATTAGATTTAATAGTGAGATGGAGTTCAACAACTTAAATAAAAGTAAATACTGTGATATGAACAATAAGTATTATGTATTCCAAACAGAAAATATAACAGAAGCTATTTTAGAAATAGGTCTACTTGCGAAGACCCAAAATAGAATAATCCAAGATATAAAGATTGATTTGCCTACACTTGAACAACAATTTATGGCAATTGCAAAGGAGAAAACAGTATGACAGCATTACTTTCAAACATTGCATTGCAATGGAAATTAAACTTAAGAGATAAAGAAATTATAACCGTTTATTATATAGTTCCACTCGTGTTTTATTTATTCATGAGTGGCATATTTAAAACAATCATGCCAGGTATGGATCAAACAATCATTCCAACAATGTGTGTGTTTGGGGCGACAATGGGGGCTATGTTAGGAAGTCCTGCACCATTAATTGCGGTATTTGCGACAGATATCAAAAAATCATATCTAGTTGGTGGTGTTCCACTTTATTCAGCACTAATTGTAAATTTTGTTTCAGCATTTATTCATATCTTTATTATGAGTTGCATCATTGTTTTTACAGCACCAATTTTCTTTAATGCAACATTACCTACAAACCTAACATTTTGGATTGGCTTAATTTTATTCATCTTTGCTAGTTTAAGTATCTCATCAATATTTGGACTTTATGTAAAAGATAGCTCTAAAGCAAGTATGCTTGGACAATGTATTTTCTTACCAACAGTGATGTTATCTGGAATTATGATTCCTTCCTCAATGCTTCCGAGTATATTTACTACATTCGCTAAAATATTACCCGGTACATGGGGATTTGAACTTATGACATCGAATGAATTAACAATGCAACCAATCTTATTTCTAGTCGTGATTTCGATTGCAGGATTGATTATCTGTTTTGGAAAAACATTAAAATCAAATTAATTGAGAAGAAGTCAAACTCATGGTATAAGAAAACTGTATAGAAATATACAGTAAGAAGGTAATACTATGGAAAATACAATATTTAAGAAAATGCATATCAAAGAAGGAAGTACATTGATATGTATAAATGCACCAAAAGAATTCATAGAATTAATTAATAGCCAGGAAACACTAGAATTAAAAAAAACAGGATTGGCTGATTATGTATTTCTCTTTGTATCTAGTCTTGATGAATATGATAAAAAAATAAAATCAGCGCTTTCAAAATTAAGTAAGACAGGCATTCTTTGGATTAGTTACCCAAAATCAAAGGGTAAGATAAAGTATGATGTTAACCGTGATATTTTATATGGACATTCTAAGAAAGATGGAATAGAACCGTGCTCGATGGTAGCGTTAGATGAATCATGGTCGATGATGCGGTTTAGAGAAATCAAGGAATAATATGAATACAGTAGATGATTATCTAGAATCACTTAGAGGAATTCGAAAAGAACGTATCAAAGAAGTAGTTGATCATATTAGAGAGAATTATCCATATTGTGAAGAAAGCTGTAGTCTATCTCCAAAGTGGAAATATCCTACGTTTAAAGTAGGAGAGGCATATGTAGCGATAGCAAGTATGAAAAATTATATTTCAATTCATTTTGGACGATATGGTGCAACTAAAATTATTGCGGAAAGAAATCCAAAGATCAAAACAAAGGTAGGATGTGCGAACATCAAAGATAAGGATGAATGGCCAATTGAAGATATAGAGAAGGCAATTAATTATACATTAGGTAGAGAATAAGATATTCTCTACCTTTTTATGTAGATAGTATTAGTTGACAGAAACAAAGCTATCATTTAAAATGAACAGTGTTCAGTTTGAGGAGGAAAAGAATATGTTTAAGAAATTAGAATCGAAAGAAGATATTCTAATATGTGCAGTTCAACTTGTGAAGGAAGAAGGATTTGGACAACTTAATATTCGTTCACTGGCAGCAGCATGTGATGTTTCTACTGGGACTATATATAACTATTTTCCCTCAAAACAGGAACTTGTCGCTGAGACAGTAGAAACTATCTGGCGAGGAGTATTTCATGATCAAAATTGTGCATTTGACAAAATAAGTTTCATAGACGCAATTGAGTGGTTTGAAAAATGTGTAAGGAAAGGTACAAATGAATTTCCTGAATTTTTATCACAACACAATCAAGTGTTCATGAAAAAAGAGAAAAAAACAGGTAAGAAAATGATGGATGAATATTTTGAACATATCCAGCAAGGATTATCTTTAGCTTTAAGAAATGATGTTGGATCAAAGAAGAACATGATAGAAGCTAACATTAGTGAAGATGAGTTGATCTCATTCACATTAAGCAACATGATTTCAAATGCACAAAAAAATCAAGATACAAAAACACTTAAAAAAGTAATAGAGAGTTTAATTAGGTAGAGGAGCAATTATGCAAGCAATTATGGAAACAGCGTTTGATGCGGTATATTTAATTACCGTAGTCACTTTAGGTATCATCATGATTCTTAAAGGAAAAACAAAAGAAAATAAATTATTTGGTATTATGGCAGTTACATTAGGTCTTGGGGATTCATTTCACTTAATTCCAAGAGCTTATGCATTATGTACAACAGGGTTAGATAGTTTTGTAGTGGCTTTAGGAGTAGGTAAATTCATCACTTCAATAACAATGACAATTTTCTACATCCTACTTTATTATGTATGGCGTTTACGTTATAAGGTTGAAGGTAAAAAGGAGTATACAATTGCAATCTATGCTTTAGCATTAATTAGAATTGTATTATGTTTCTTCCCACAAAATATGTGGACAAGTGCGAACGCTCCTTTAAGTTGGGGAATCTATCGTAATATACCATTTGCACTTATGGGTATACTTATTATTTACTTATTCTATACAAGTGCAAAAGAGCATAATGATAAAGCATTTAAGTATATGTATTTAACAATCGTATTAAGTTTTGCATTCTATATTCCAGTTGTACTCTTTGCGGATACAATTCCGCTAGTAGGAATGTTGATGATTCCAAAGACATGTGCGTATGTATGGACAGTATGGATTGGTTTCCAAGATATGAGAAAGGCGGGTAATTAAAATATGAAAAAAATGATTAATTTAGCATTTATTTATGGCATTGTAGCAATGGTAGCTGGAGTATTCTACCGTGAGTTTACAAAGTTTAATGACTTTGTAGGAGTAACAGCATTAGGAAAGATGCATGGACATTTCTTGATGCTAGGAACATTCTTTATTCTAATATTAGCGTTGTTGTCACAACATCTAAAATTACAAGAACAAAAAGGATTTAATACAGCTTTCCTAACATACAATATTGGACTTATTTGGATGGAAGTGATGTTTCTTGTAAGAGGTATTGTTGAAGTATTAAATATAGAAGTTTCTTCAGGAATTAATGCAGCTATTTCAGGTGTTGCAGGAATTGGACATATCTTACTTGGTGTTGGATTCGTCTTGATTTTCTTAAAATTAAAGAAAGCAGCAAATTAAAGTATTACTTATAAGTAGATACAGAAGTAAGATAAAATAATTATCGTAATAAAGGTAAACTGCCAGTGAGCTTGTTTATCTTTTTTTTTGTCACCACAAATACCGATACCAAAATAATGTAAACATGCTTCCTCTTGTAGTTTCAACTTTTCGGTGTAGTCATCATAGTCCTTGCAACTTTGGGCAACATCACTAAAGTCTACGATGGTACAATCACTAAATTCCTCAGTATAACATCTTTGACGTAGTTCTCTAATAAGTTGTTCATTGCCTTTTAATATTGGAATTGGTATTGCAACTATCCCTTCATGTTCATAACCACTTTTATCTTTAATGCTGGGACCGATAATTTCGTTTCTTTCTTTTCCTAAAGTAACACCAAGTACAGCAGCAGTATTTGTAAGAATACCTAAGGGTAATGCTTCATCTAAAATAATGACACATTTTTTATTTTCTATTTCCATGGGAATCTCCTTTAAATAAATGTTTCTTTTCTGAAAGTAATAATCCAAATAAAGTTAAAAGCATACCAAATAATGAATAAATAGTGATTTCTTCATGAAGAATAATTGCTGAAGTAATCATTGTTAGAATAGGGACTAGATAAATGTAAACACTGGTTTTAAGTGGACCCAAAATCTTCACGGAGAAATTCCATGTGATGAAACATAATGCAGAAGCTCCTAAGCCTAAGTATAAAATATTGAATAGATTAATTGGACGTATGATTGCATCTAAATCAAATTGAAAATTAAAGAGGAATAAAGCAGGAATCATGATAAGTAAACCATAAAAGAAAATTCGTCTGGTGGTACCAATAGTATGATAACCAAATGTACTTATTTTTTTGATTAGAAGTGAATAAATAGCCCACAAGAAGGCAGCAATCAAAGCAAGTAAATCACCTACTAGATTAACTTCAACTCTATTGCCATTAAAGCTAATTAGTGAAATACCGACCATTGCGATTATAAAACCAAGGATAAAATTTAATGACATCTTCTCTTCCTTGAAGAATATTATAGAAAGAAGTCCAGTGAAGAAGGGCGCAACTGAAATAAGTACACCAACATTAGAAGCACTTGTATAGGTTAAGGCAATATTTTCTAATAGATAGTATAAACAAATACCAGTACATCCAGCGGCTATGAAATAATACTCTTGCGATTTAGTTGTATGAGGTAAACGCTTTGGATAAATGATTATTAATGCGACAAAACCAATAAGAAAGCGAATGAATAATATTTCAATTGGTTTGAAATCGGTGAGTAATATTTTAGTCGATACAAAAGTAGTTGCCCAAATACAAATCGTTAGTATAGCGTAAAAATGTCCACGAGATTTATTCATCATTTTTCTTACCTTTACTGGTGAAAATATCACGATAAGCACCGGGTGTTAAACCGGTAAAGCTATTAAAATAATTTGTGAAATGGCTTTGATCAGAGAAGCCAGTTTGTTGAGCTACGTCAATTGGTTGTAGTCCCTTCTCCAATAACTTACGAGATTCATTGATTCTTATTGCCTCTAAATAACGATAAGGAGTTACTCCTTTAACTTTTGTAAAAGCACGAAGTAATGAAGATTTACTAAGATTTGTGATTTCGCAAAGATCATCTAGAGATATTCGTTTTGCATAATTTTCCTCTATATACGAACAAGCCTTTTCTACTTCTATATTACAAGTAGGGACAATCGTATCAAAAGGTTGAGCATAGTTTTGAAGTAGATGAGATAGAAGTAAATATAGATATTCTTCTCTTTCAAATTCTTGTGATCCATTCATAATCATTTCATGTAAGGGTTGATAATAGGATTTAGCTTCATCATCTACTATGACATTTTTAGTAAACCGTGGCAATTTTCTATCACCTGTTATATCTTCTACTAAATTTAGCATTACATTTGAATTAATGTTTATTCCACGATAATAAAGGGTATCTTCATTCAAAGGAGCACAACCATGATTATCGTTTGGATTAAAAAGAATCATATCGCTACGCATAAGGGAATATTCTTCATGGCGACAATTTAGGTAACGATGTCCTCTTTCCATTAAGCCAATAACATAAAAATCATGAAAGTGGTTTGGGAAGGGTTGTACGATTCCTTCCAATAAATAGGCTTCAATGTTTAATTTGTCATCAACGACAATTGTACGCGTTTCTTTTTTCATAAAATGTTCTCCGTTGTTGTGATTTATTGTAGCACTTTAAAAAAGTCATGGCTTGTAAAATATCTTCAAAATAAAAGATGTATAATAGGATAGAGGTGATATTATGAAATACGACTTATTAAAAATAATGGACAATCTAGAAATTTCATATCAGTATATTGAACATGAACCGATTGTTGATTACGCAACAGCACATGCTGTTGATGAGAAATTCAATTTAAAAGGGACTGAAAGTAAAAACTTAGTGCTAAAGGATAAAAAAGGAAACTTTTATGTTCTTGTGACAGAAGAAGGAGTACGTTTTGACCGTGCTTTCATGAAAGAGGTGACAGGAGAGAAATTATCGATTGTTACTCCTGAAGAGTTGGAAGATAAAACGAGTTATGTGGTTGGTTGTGCAACCAATTTTGGCTATGATAGTGATGTAGCATTAGTTATTGATGAAGCTATCTATAATAATGAATATTTGATTTGTTCAGCAGGGTCTTCTACACAAAGTTTCGTGATAAAAACGGAAGATTTAAAGAAAATTTATGCGACATGTGATAACAAATTAATTCATGTCATAGTACCTAGGAATCAAGAGCAATAGATTTTTTGTTTTCACGTGCGAATCTAGTGAAAAAAGTGACAAATCGTGATAAACTATGAAAAGAAAGTTGAGGAAGTAAAAAGATGATTAAAAAACCAGTAGTATTAGTTGTCATGGATGGCGTTGGAAGTACTGAAAAAGACAACGGAAACGCCGTTATGCATGCATATAAACCACAACTTGATACACTTATGAAAACATGTCCAAACATTAATATTAAGGCACACGGTCTTGCAGTAGGATTACCTAGTGATGATGATATGGGTAACTCTGAAGTAGGACACAATGCTTTAGGATGTGGACAAGTATATAGCCAAGGCGCAAAACTTGTAAATGAAAGCATTGAAACAGGTGCAATTTACCAATCAGAAACATGGAAAGAAGCAATCAATTTCTGTAAAGATGGAACATTACACTTTTTAGGATTATTATCTGATGGAAATGTTCACTCAAATATCGCTCACTTAGAAGCAATGCTTAAAGAAGCGAAAGCAGAAGGTGTTAAAAAGGTACGTATCCATGCATTACTTGATGGACGTGATGTACCAGAAACAAGTGCTCTATTATATGTAGAACAAATTGAAAATTTAATTAAAGAATTAAATGACGCAAACTTCGATTGTAAAGTAGCATCAGGCGGTGGACGTATGAAAATTACAATGGACCGTTATGAAGCAAACTGGAAAATGGTTGAAGAAGGATGGAAAATCCACGTTCTTGGAGAAGGAAGAAAATTCCCTTCAATGAAAGATGCAGTTGAAACATATCGTAATGAACTAGGAGTATCTGATCAAGATCTTCCAGGATTTGTCATTGAAGAAGATGGAAAACCAGTTGGTACTATTGAAGATGGTGATACTGTGATTCTATTCAACTTCCGCGGTGACCGTGCGATTGAAATTTCAAAGGCATTTGGAAATGAAGACTTTAAAGAATTCGACCGTGTTCGTTTCCCTAAAGTATTCTATGCAGGAATGCTTCAATATGATGGAGACTTAAAGATTCCTAATAAATTCTTAGTAACTCCACCACATATTACAAATACAATGAGTGAATACCTTGTTAAAAAAGGTGTACAATCATATGCAATTAGTGAAACACAAAAATTTGGTCATGTTACTTATTTCTGGAATGGTAACCGTTCAGAAAAATTTGATGATAAACTTGAAACTTGGGTAGAAATCCCTAGTGATGTTGTTCCATTTGAACAAAGACCTTGGATGAAAGCAGCTGAAATCACTGATAAATTAGTGGAAGCAATTGCATCTAAAGAATATGAGTTCTTACGAGTTAACTATCCAAATGGTGACATGGTTGGACATACTGGAAACTATGAAGCTACATTAATCGGTGTTGAATCAGTTGACTTAATGCTTAAGAGAATTATGAATGCTTGTGATAAAGCAGATTGTACTCTTGTAATTACAGCTGACCATGGAAATGCAGATGAAATGTACGAAAAGAGAAAAAATCCAGAAGATGCACCAAAACCAAAAACAGCACATACATTAAATCCAGTTCCATTCATCATCTACAACAATGATGTTGAATTAAAAGAAGGTAACTTTGGATTAAGTAATGTTGCCGCAACAGTTGTACAATTATTAGGCTATGACGTTCCAGCTGGCTGGGATGAAAGCATGATTAAATAGTATTAAAATGTAAACCCCGTTATCAGAATCAAAGTCTGAAAGCGGGGTTTTAAAATGAAGTTGCATAGTCTTTTTACTGCAATCAAAATATAAATAGTGTAAACTATATTTATAACGAAACGATGTATTAATAGGAGGATAGAATGGAAATAAGTAATGAAATAATGAAGGTAGTAATTGACTCACAAATTGATGAAATTGAAGGATCAATTATATATGGATTTATGGCATCTAGACAAAAAGATGATAAAAATAAAAAATTGTTGCAAAAAATGGCTGATGATGAGGCTAAGCATGCATTAGTTTGGAAATCTATTACAAAGAAAGATTTGAAAGCTAATGGATTCAAAATGTTCATACTGAAAGTTGCGACAGTAATTTTGGGATTTACATTTGTAGTTAAGAAAATGCAGAAAGGTGAACATAAAACAATTGGTTCTTACGAAAAGTTAGAGAAAGATTTACCTCAAATAGGCTACCTTGTTGAAGAGGAAAGAAGACATGAAAAAGAATTATACGCCATGTTGGATGAGGAAAGACTACATTATGTTGGCTCAATGGTTTTAGGATTGAATGATGCGCTTGTAGAGCTGACGGGGGCCATTGCAGGAGTAACCTTTGCCCTTCAAAATACAAAGCTTGTGGCAATGACAGGAATTATTACTGGAATATCTGCAACATTATCAATGGCTGCATCGAACTATTTAGCGGAAAGATCAGATGGAGCAAGTGATGCCCTTAAATCAAGTTTTTATACAGGAATGGCTTATTTGATTACGGTTGCCTTATTGGTATTACCTTATTTGTTATTACCTTCATCCATGTATGTCATTGCCTTTGCGACAATGATCGTAACAGTGTTATTGATTATTCTTTTCTTTAACTATTACTTGTCTGTAACTAAAGATGAACCATTTATAAAACGATTTATGGAAATGGCTACAATTTCACTTTCAGTAGCCGCAATTTCTTTTGTTATTGGTATTCTTGCGAAACAATTTCTAGGCATTGATACACTATAGAAATGGTTTAAGCAAATCAATAAGATTGTGAATGTTTTTTAGTTAAAGTATACTTTCTCTATCAATGAAGACTTGTAAAGAGGTGATTTAATGCAAGAATTAGATTCCATGATGAATATTGGAAAAGAAATGAAAATGAAACTTTTTTCGATTGGAATTCGTTCTCCTAAAGATTTAATTCGATTAGGAAGTAAGAAAGTATTTGCACAATTAAAAGAATAGTATCCCAATGTATGTTTGGTTCATTTATATGTTATTCAGGGCGCTATTGATAATGTTGAATATAATCAACTTTCAGATGAAACCAAACTAGATTTAAAACGATTTAGTGATAGTCTTAAATAAAAATTTTAGTTTTTAAAGCTATTAATCAAAGTGATTAAGAGCTTTTTTTTCTAAAAAGAAAACACTTCATCGTAAGCAATGCAAAAAGATTGGTTCTAGTTTTAAAGATGTAAAAGTCTTGAGCATTTCCTTTGAATTAAAAGTTATTCATTGTTAAAATTCAATTATAAGTTAAGTAATTAACTTCCCAAAGGAGATCTAAAAATGACAGTATACGGATTTAAAGTTTTAACTAAGACAGGTGAAGAAAAATCACTCAATGACTATAATGGAAAAGTATTACTTATTGTAAATACTGCAACAGAGTGTGGTTTTACTCCACAATATAAAGAATTAGAAGAATTGTATGAAAAATACAATGAAAAAGGATTGGAAATTCTTGATTTCCCATGTAATCAATTTGGTGGACAAGCACCAGGAACAGCTGAAGAAATTGATGAATTCTGTTCATTAAACTTCGGAACAAAATTTCCACGTTTCGCAAAGATTGAAGTAAATGGAGCAAATGCAACGCCTTTATACAAATACTTGGTTAGTGAAAAAGGATTTAATGGATTTAACCCAAAGCATAAATTAGCAGCTGTACTCGAAGATATGTTAGGGAAAGTTGATCCACATTTTAAAAAGGATCCAGCAATTAAATGGAACTTCACAAAGTTCTTAGTAGATCGTGAAGGAAATGTAGTTGAACGTTTTGAACCAACTGAAGATTTAAGTGTTGTAGAAGAAGCAATCAAAAAGTTAATATAATACGAAAAAAGGTAGAGTTGGACAAAACTCTACCTTTTTTGTGTCAAATAACAAGAAATTTGACAAAAGTCGAATAAAACGAAAGAATTGCAGGTCTATTCAATAGACCTTAGGAAATAGCTATAGGATACTTGTATACTTCATAATCAAAAGAAGGGAAGATAAAGCATGATGGGTGTAGACCAACGTATCCTATATAAGTATTGTAAAGTTTACATATTCATAAAGCGAGAGAGTTGGTACAACTCTCTGATTAGTGGGTATAAAGCATAACTATTTTAAATTATTGTGAAATTATTTATCATAAATAAAGAGGGTAAGAAAATGGAATGGGATGAATTTGTAGAGATAAAACTCAAGGAGAATAAAATTTATTTTCTTAGAGATGAGTTAATTAAGAACTATACCACCCTTAAAATCGGTGGTAAAGCTAAATATATAATTGAAGTTGAATCAATAGAAGATATTGAAATTGTTTTAGATTTAGTAAATCAACATGAAATACCTTATTTATTATTGGGTAATGGCTCAAATGTACTATTCGATGATTTAGGATTTGATGGAATAGTTATGGTTTTATCAAAAAGATTCAATAAGGTTTATGTTGAAGAAGATGAACTCGTTTGTGATGCCGGTGCTAATCTAAAACGGGTGTGTGAGATTGCGTTAGAAAACTCATTAACAGGATTAGAATTCGCTTATGGGATACCAGGTTCTATTGGAGGTGCCGTGTACATGAATGCCGGTGCTTTTGATGGTGAAATAAAAGATGTAGTTACAGAAGTTTACTACATCGATAAACGAGGAATCATTACTAGAGAATTGTGTAAACAGGAAGATTTTTCATATCGCAAGAGTAAATTTACGAATAGAGATGGATGCATTTTACAAGCTCGATTTAAACTGGCAAAAGGTGTTCAAACGCAAATAAAAAGCAAAATGGATGATCTAATGACAAGGCGAATCAGTAAACAACCATTAGAGTATCCAAGTGCTGGTTCAGTATTTGTAAGACCAACTGGGAATTATGCCAGTGCGCTTATTGAACAATGCGGACTTAAAGGCAAACAAATTGGTGGAGCGATGGTTTCAACAAAACATGCAGGATTTCTAGTTAATTATGATAATGCAACTTATGAGGAATTTACGGCACTAATCTATCACGTTCAAAAAGAAGTTGCAGAACAAACCGGATATTCATTAGAATGTGAAATCAAGATAATTAAAAAAGAATAAACATTCGTTTATTCTTTTGATAGGTTTAATTCTAATAACCCATTTCATCTAACAACTGAATTAACAAATCAGGGCGATCAGTAATAATACCATCCGCTCCAAGTTCAATACATTTTCTCATATCATCAACATCGTTGATTGTCCAATAATGTAAGAACATATTATTTTTATGAATTTTATAAACAAGGTATTCTAGATCTAAAGGAATACCTTTTTGTGACATGGGTAGTTGTAATCCATTATTTGGATAATTCATGAATAGACCATAGCCAGCATAATTTGCGA
This sequence comes from Anaerorhabdus sp., assembly GCF_036657415.1. Taxonomy (NCBI): domain Bacteria; kingdom Bacillati; phylum Bacillota; class Erysipelotrichia; order Erysipelotrichales; family Erysipelotrichaceae; genus Anaerorhabdus; species Anaerorhabdus sp. Next base: position 43,255 of record NZ_JAVXGL010000003.1, read on the forward strand.
TAACAAAACTAGTTGCGGTACTCATATCGAATGAAGTTACAGTATTTTCAGGTGCAATTGACAAAAAATAGTCCATTGTATCTTTGTGAAAAGATGCCACACATACTTTATCTTCCATGCCATATTTTTTTAGAAGTTCAACCATCTTTTCAGCTGACTTTCTGCCAAGTTCACCTTCATTTTTCAATTCACATACATAAAGCATATTAGGACCATACTTTTGAAACATTTGTTCAAGACTTGCGGGAACTAATGCATCGCCATAAAGTGCAATTTCTACATCAGTTAAATCACGATATGGAGTGTTACCATCCAAGTCAGTAAAATTTTCACCGAAGTTATATTGCTTGATTTCAGCATAAGTTAGTTCAGAAACAAGTCCTTCTGCATCTGAAAAATCTTCTAATTCATTATTATGATAAGTAATCAGTTCACCATCTTTTGTGATTTGTAGATCCATTTCTAAAACATCAACACCAAGTGTGTAAGCATAATTAAAAGCCATCCACGTATTTTCGGGATTCATAAGCTTTGCACCACCATGAGCCATAACAAGAGGACGTTCACCTTCTTTTATTTTAAAAGGAGTATCGATATCTTTTTTACCATATGGAATGACTTGTAATAGGACATAAACCCCAATAAATAGGGACAAAACTAGCAATATTAACTTTTTTTTCTTCATAATTTTCTCTTTTCATCATTTTAACACAAATTGTATTATAGCCGTTTTTAAGGGGTTTTTCAATATATATAAGATATTGAAAGGGTTATCATCTATTGTTGAATAATAGATGATGTTTACATTTAAAAAACACAATGTTATAATCAATATGCTCATTGAAAAGGAGAGATATTATGTTTGAAAAAGTAAAAGAAGTACTTGTAGAAACCCTAAATGTTGATGAAGATCAAATTAAACTAGAAGCATCATTAAAAGACGATTTGGGTATTGATTCCCTTGCAGCGGTTGAACTTTCACTTGAACTTGAAACTCAATTTGATGTGAAAATCGAAGACGAAGAATTGGTAAACTTAAAAACAGTTGCTGATATCGTTAATTTATTAGAAGGGAAATAAAGGGGAATGACTTCCCTTTTTTACTAACAAATATGAAAAAAGAAGAATTAAAAGAACTTATTAATGAATTTGAATCAACAACACTATCAAGATTAACGATAGAAGAGAAAGATTTCAAAGTGACTTTAGAAAAAAATAATAGTTATACACCAGTAACTACATCACAAGTTGTAACTCAAACAACGATGCCAGTTATAGAAGCACCAGTGAGTGTTAAGTCAATTAAGGCACCACTTGTGGGAACTTTCTATTTAACGCGCTCACCAGAAAGTAAACCACTGGTAACAGTAGGACAACACATAAAGGTGGGAGATGTTGTTGGTATTATTGAAGCTATGAAAGTTATGAATGAAATACAAGCTGATAAAGAAGGAATTGTAAAAGCGATTCTTGCTCCATCGGGCAAGCTTGTTGAATATGATCAACCGCTATTAGAACTAGAATAATGATTAAGAAAATATTAATAGCGAATCGTGGAGAAATTGCAGTACGTATTATCCGCACATGTAAGATGTTGAATATAAGTACAGTAGCGGTATATTCAACAGCAGACAGAGATGCGTATCATGTGCAAATTGCCGATGAAAGTGTATGCATTGGAGATGCTCCAAGCAAAAATAGTTATTTAAATATGAATGCCATTCTTGAAGCAGCAAAAGGAACACATGCAGATGCGATTCATCCAGGATTCGGATTCTTAAGTGAAAATAGTTCTTTTGCTCGTAAGGTAGAAGAAGAGGGAATTATATTTATTGGACCTAATCCAGATGTAATTGACCGTATGGGTGACAAATCAAATGCCCGCGCCTCAATGATTGAAGCTGGAGTGTCAGTAATTCCTGGTTCAAAAGAATGTATTAAGACGAAAGAAGATTGTGTTTCTATGGCAAGGACTATTGGCTTTCCCGTTATCATCAAAGCAGCAAGTGGTGGTGGAGGACGTGGCATGCGTATTGTTTATGAAGAAAAGGATTGTATTACCGCTTATGAACAAGCACGTAGTGAAGCAGCAATTTCTTTTGGTGATGACAGTGTTTATATGGAAAAGTATTTAGTTAACCCTAAGCATATAGAGGTACAACTTCTATGTGATAAACATGGTCATGTACTCCATTTATTTGAGAGAGATTGTTCAATGCAACGACGTAACCAAAAAACTGTCGAAGAAGCACCTTGCGATATTTTATCGCAAGAAGCCAAGCAACGTTTATATGATGATGCTATCAAGGCCGCAAAATATGTAGGATATGACAGCGTAGGAACAATTGAATTTCTCGTGGATCATAATCAAAATCATTATTTTATGGAAATGAATACACGTATCCAAGTTGAACATACAATCAGTGAAATGATTACAGGTATAGACTTGATACGCCAACAAATTCGTGTGGCAGAAGGAAAACAACTTGAGTTTACACAAGAAGATATTATATGCAATGGACATTCAATTGAATGTCGAATAAATGCTGAAAACGTAAAAGCTAATTTTGCTCCAGTACCTGGAACAGTGAAGACATTTCATGTACCTGGAGGACAAGGAATAAGAATTGAAAGTGCCGTATATGCGGGATATACAATTCCACCATTTTATGATTCTATGATTCTTAAACTTATTGTTCATGCACCTAATCGTTTAGAAGCAATCAAACGTATGCGCATTGCTTTAGAAGAATTATTGATTGAAGGTGTAGATACAAACATCGAATTTCAGTACTTACTATTTCATGATCCAATCTTTGTGAGTGGTCGTTATGATACAGCATCACTTGCAAACTTTATTGAAGAGGTAAAAAAGAATGAATTCAATATTTAAGGAAAGAAAGGATCGTTTACAAGTATTCAAAGAATATCGTGAACGACTCACTTCAAAACCTAAAAATAGAATTGAAAATCCAAGCACATGGCAATGTAATAAATGTCAAAGTGAGTTTCCATATCAAGAGATTGAAAAGAATTTTTTCGTGTGTCCACATTGCCAACATGTTCATGCATTAACAGCAATACAACGAATTGATTATCTATGTGATAAAGATTCATTTATTGAAACTTTTCACTCAGTACGACGATTAAAGAAAAGTGAATTTCCTGGTTATGAAATCAAGATAAAAAAACTTCAAGAAACAACCCAACTAAGTGAAGCAGTGCTTACAGGTGTTGCGAGAATTGGTAGCTATCGTGCAGCGTTGTGTATCATGGATAATCGTTTCATGATGGGCAGTATGGGTGAAGTCGTAGGCGAAAAAATTACACGCCAAATTGAATATGCAACACGTAAAAAATTACCCCTAATTATCTTTAGTTGTTCAGGTGGTGCACGTATGCAAGAAGGAATTTTATCTTTAGTACAAATGGCAAAAACAAGTGCAGCTCTTGCGAAGCATGATGAAGAAGGATTACTTTATATTTCCTACTTAACACATCCTACAACAGGTGGTGTAAGTGCAAGCTTTGCGATGCTAGGTGATATTCAATTAAGTGAGCCACAATGCTTGATTGGATTCGCAGGTAAAAGAGTAATTCAATCAACAGTAAATGAAAAGTTACCAGATGATTTTCAAACAGCAGAATTTTTGGAAAAGAAAGGTTTCCTAGATCAAATTGTTGAACGTGAAAATATGCGTTCCACTTTGATTCAATTACTGAAGATTCACGAGCGAGGTAAAAAATGAGTTTACAAGACATTGATGTACAGTTACAAGAACTTCGTTCGCAATTAGATAACTGTAGTGTAGAAGAAGCACAGATTATAAAAAAAGAAATAGAAAAAATAAAAAGAGAAGCATTCACGGATATGAATGCTTGGGATATTGTTTGTCTTGCAAGACATCCCCGTCGCCCCAAAGCGATGGATCTAGTAGAAAGTTTGTTTACAGATTTGTTTGAACAAAAAGGTGATCGACTCTATGGAGAAGATGCAGCATTGTGGGGTGGTCTTGGATGTTTCTTAGGAAAGCCAGTGACGATTCTTGCACAGCGTAAAGGAAAAACATTACAAGAAAATATGCTTTGTAATTTTGGAATGATGAATCCAGAAGGTTATCGCAAAGCGTTACGATTAGCGAAACAGGCAGCAAAATTCAATCGTCCAATCATTAATATTGTCGATACATCAGGAGCATATCCAGGAAAAGGTGCTGAAGAACGTGGACAAGCTGAAGCTATTGCTCAATGTTTGAAACAATTTATGACACTCAATGTACCTGTCATCACAATTGTTTTATCAGAAGGTGGTAGTGGTGGTGCTTTAGCATTAAGTGTTTCTGACCATATTATGATGTTAGAGAATTCAATCTATTCTATTCTTTCACCAGAAGGATTTGCGAGTATTTTATGGAAAGATGAAAGTCGTGTTCAAGAAGCAGCAAAGATGATGGAATTAACTTCAAAAGATTTATTCAGTAAAGGAATTGTCGACACAATCATTTCAGAACCTCTTGGTGGTATGCAAGAAAATCCAAACTTTTGTATCGAACAAATTCGTCAAAATTTATATGAACAATTAAATAAATTACAAGCACAAAATCCAAAAGTAAGATTAAAAAATCGTTACGAAAAATTTCGTAAGTTAGGAGCTTGCCATGAGTAGAATAGTATCGTGTGCGTCCTATGCACCAATCAATGTAGTCACTAATGATGACTTAAGCAAAATGGTTGAAACAAATGATGAATGGATTGTACAAAGAACAGGAATTAAAAGAAGACATATTCTAGATAATGAAACTAATGGAGATATGGCTTATCAAGCAGCAAAAAAAGCGATTGAAAAATCAGGATTAAATAAAGAAGAAATTGATGCGATTCTCTTCGCAACAGTTACACCCGAACAATTATTTCCTTCTATGGCTTGTAGTTTAAAAAAACGTTTAGGCATAGAAAAGAAAGAAGTGTTAGCATTTGATTTGAGTGCTGCATGTAGTGGCTTTGTGGTTGCGTTAGAATGTGCGCATCATCTTTCAAAAAGCTACAAGAATATTTTAATTGTTGCAAGTGAAGCAATGAGTAAAATAATCGATTGGCAAGATCGCTCAACCTGTGTTTTATTTGGTGATGGAGCGGGTGCTATTGTGCTAACAAGAAGTATGGATGAACATACGTTTCATAGTTATACAGAACATGATATAAATGACAGCTTAGTAACCAATACCATTTATGATGAAAAAATAAAAGTATCAATGAAAGGGAATGAAGTGTTTCGCTTTGCGGTTCGTGCATTAGAAAAATGTATTCGAAAAGAATGTGAAGAAGCCAATTGTACAATCGATGAAATTGACTACATTGTTGCCCATCAAGCAAATCAAAGAATTCTCCAATTTGTTGCAAGACAACTTGGTATACCAGAAGAGAAATTTTACAAAAATTTGGATGAATATGGAAATACATCTTCTGCAAGCATTCCACTTGCGCTAAGTGAAATGGTTGAGAAGAAGTTAATACAACCAAATCAAAAAATATGTATGGTCGCTTTTGGAGCAGGATTGACCTATAGTAGTTGTCTTTGGAAAGTTGAAGGAGAAATAAAATGAAATTTAAAGAAATGTTTAATGTAAAATATCCAATCTTGCAAGGAGCAATGGCTCACATCGCAACACCAGAATTTGCAGCTGCAGTATCGAATGCGGGTGCACTAGGAATCCTTGCGACAGGCGCTATGAAACCAGAAGAAGTCAAAGATGCAATTGCAAAATGTAAAGAATTAACGGATAAGCCTTTTGGTGTAAATCTCATGTTGATGAATCCTTACTCAGATGAAATTGTAGAAATTGTCGTGAAAGAAAAAGTTGCATTTGTAACAACTGGAGCAGGAAATCCTGGTAAATACTGTGCAGCATTAAAAGAAGCTGGAATTAAAATATTTCCGGTTGTTAATAGTGTGGCACTTGCCAAACGTTTAGAAGCAAGTGATGTAGATGGCATCATTGCAGAAGGTACCGAATCAGGTGGTCATGTAGGTGAACTTACGACAATGGCACTTGTACCACAAATTGTAAATGCAGTATCTATTCCTGTGATTGCAGCAGGAGGCATTGCATGTGGTCGTCAAATAAATGCTGCTTTAGCATTGGGTGCAGTAGCTGTGCAAATTGGAACACGTTTCTTAGTTAGTGAAGAATGCCCAGTACATGAAAACTACAGACAAGCAGTAATTAAAGCAAAAGATTTAGATACGATTGTAACAGGTAGAAATCTTGGTGCTCCTGTACGTATTTTAAAGAATCAAATGGCATTACAATATCGTAAATTAGAACAAGCGAATGCTGAAAAGGAAGAACTTGAAGTTATTACTTTAGGGGCTCTTCGTAGAGCAGTATTTGAAGGGGATATGAAACATGGTTCAGTAATGATGGGACAGGTTGCAGGACTTTGTAATAAAATTCAACCACTTAAGGAAATCCTTGATGAGCTTATGAGTGAAGCTACCGCAAGCAAAGAGGAGTTACTTCAAGTATGGCAAGATCTATCAATATAAAATTAGAAAAACTTACAACACCTATTATTCAAGGGGGAATGGGTGTTGGAATATCATTAGGTAATTTAGCAGGAAGTGTAATGGCAGAAGGTGGTATGGGTGTAATTTCACTTGCTCATCCAGGCTATCGCAAAGAAGACTTCATGAAAAATCCTTTCAAAGCGAATGAACAAGCAGTTCATGAAGAAGTAAAAAAAGCAAGAGAGTTAAGCCAAGAAAAAGGACTACTTGCGGTTAATGCAATGTGTGCAATCAATCGTTATGATGAATATGTAAAAGTAGCTTTAGACGCTGGTGTCGATGCGATTATTAGTGGAGCAGGATTGCCACTCTCTTTACCAGCAATCACCAAAGATTATGATGTGTTAATTGCCCCAATAATTTCAAGTGCAAAAGCATGTGAACTACTATTAAAAAGTTGGGATCGTCATTATAACTGCACAGCTGATTTCATTGTTATTGAAGGACCAGAAGCAGGCGGACATTTAGGATTTAAGCCAGAAGAATTATTTGAGCATCAAGCGAAAGACGTATATACACTTCTTGAAGAAGTAAAACCCGTTGTACACTATTATGAAGAAAAATACGATTGTATTATTCCCATCTTCTTAGCAGGAGGAATGAATACAAAAGAGAAAATAGATCAAGCAATTAGACTAGGTGCAACAGGTGCACAAGTCGCAACTTCTTTTATTCCAACGATTGAATGTGATGCAGATACACAATTCAAAGAAATGTTTTTGCACCATCCATCAAAAGAATTGACGTTGATTAAAAGTCCAGTTGGATATTATGGAAGAGTACTTGTAAATCCATTGACAAAAAAATTAGAAGAAGGGCGAGTAAAACCTAACTTCTGTTTAAAATGTATAAAACCATGTGACTTCAACACAACTCCTTTTTGTATCAGTGAGGCACTTATAGAAGCTGCAAAAGGAAATGTTATTGACGGTTTAGTTTTTAGTGGAGCAACAATTAAAGACTTAGACAAATTACGCACAGTTAAAGAAGTCATTGATGAATTAATGGGAGGTCAACGATGAAAATCGCATTTGTATTTGCTGGCCAAGGTTCACAATACCTAGGTATGGGAAAAGAATTAAGTACAACAAATCAAACATTCAAATCATGTTTTGATGAAATTAACCAAGATGGTGATTTAGCAAAAGTATGTTTTGAAGATGAGCAACGATTAAATCAAACTAAAGATGCTCAATGGGCTATTTATAGTATTTCAATGGCTACAGTAAAACTTCTTGAACAAGAAGGAATCAAACCAGAAGGATGCATCGGTTTAAGCTTAGGTGAATATAGTGCATATGCTTGTTCAGGTGCAATGAGTATTGAAGAAGGAGTAACGCTCACTAAGAAAAGAGGAGCTCTCATGCAAGATACAATTGAAGGAACAAACAGTGGCATGGCAGCAATCTTATCACTCGATCCATTATTAATTGAAGAAGCATGTAGAGAAGCAAGTGATCTTGGAAAAGTAAGTGTTGCGAATTATAATGCACCTGATCAAAGTGTAATTACAGGTGAAATACCAGCTTTGGAAAAAGCCATGGATTTGTGTAGTAAAAAAGGTGCTCGCCGAGCAATCAAATTGCAAGTAAGTGGAGCATTTCATTCAGAATTATTAAACCCTGCAAAGAAGGATTTGAAAGAAGCTCTAGAAAAAGTAAATTGGCAACTTTGCACAGTACCAGTGTATAGCAATGTAAGTGGAAAAGTAACAGACTCACTTGTGGATAGTTTAGTGAACCAACTTGTATCACCAGTACATTTTATCGAAGGCATTGAAAACATGATTGATGATGGGTTTGATACATTTATTGAAATTGGACCAAAAGCAACATGTTCTAGTTTTATAAAAAAGATTGCATCAAAAAAAGGTGTAACTGTAACAACATGTAATGTTGAAGATGAAAAGAGTTTAGCAAAAACAAAAGAAACTCTTCAAGGAGGTCAAGCATGACAAGAAAAGTAGCACTAATTACTGGAGCAAGTCGTGGTATTGGGGCAGCAATTGCAAAGGTATTATCGGAAGACTATGATATTATCCTAAATTTCGCAAGCCGTGAAGAACAAGCACAAAACGTATTAAATGAATTACATCCAGGTAATCATAGACTTTACAAATGTGATGTACAAGATCATGAAGCAGTCAAACAAATGATGGATGAAACAGTAAAAGAATATGGTCATATTGATGTTCTTGTGAACAATGCTGGAATTACAAAAGATGGATTGTTACTACGAATGAGTGATGAAGATTTTGATAAAGTCTTATCAATTAATACAAAAGGATGTTTCAACTGCATTCAAACAGTAAGCAAGATTATGATGAAACAACGAAGTGGAAAAATCATAAATATGGCAAGCATTATTGGACTAATTGGAAATATAGGACAAGTGAATTATGCAGCTAGTAAAGGTGCTATCATTGCGATGACAAAAGCAGCAGCCAAAGAACTAGGTTCTAGAAATATTCAAGTAAATGCAATTGCACCAGGATTTATTCAAACGGAAATGACAGAAAGTTTAAATGATGAATTAAAGAATCAAATGATGCAAGCAATTCCATTAAAACGTTTTGGGCATGCTGAAGAAGTTGCGAAAGTAACAAAATTTTTAGCAAGTGATGATGCAAGTTATATTACAGGACAAACAATTGTTGTTGATGGCGGGATGGTGATGTAAATGAAAAGAAGAGTTGTAATTACAGGAATGGGAGCAGTCACTCCAATTGGAAATACAGTAGAAGAAGTAAAGAAAGCAATTCATGAAGGAGTGTGTGGTATCAGAGAGATTACAGCATTTGATACAACAGACTATCGAGTAAAACTTGCAGCTGAAGTTAAGGATTTAAGCACAGAGCAATATTACACACCTCGTGAACTTAAATTTAATGATCGTTTTACACAATTCGCAAGAATCGCAGCCAAACAAGCTATGAATGATGCAAATCTAGAAGAGTGCGATAAAGATCGTGTAGGAATTATTTTAGGATCAGGAATTGGTGGATTATCATCAATTGAAAATGCAACAAAGACATTGTGTGATCGTGGACCAACACGTGTTTCCCCATATTTTATTCCAATGTCATTAATAAACTTAGCAGCAGGAGAAATTGCCATTGATCATCAAATTCATGGTGAAGTGCAATGTATTGTAACAGCATGTTCATCTGCAACAGATTCAATAGGACTTGCATTCCAACGTATCCGTGATGGTTATGAAGATGCTATTCTTGCAGGAGGATGTGAAGCAAGTATTACTCCTGTTGGTATTGGTGGTTTTATGGCAATGCGAGCTCTTTGTGAAAGTACAGATCCAAAACGCGCAAGCATCCCATTTGATAAAGAAAGAAATGGCTTTGTCATGGGAGAAGGAGCAGGTGTACTTGTATTAGAAGAACTTGAAAGTGCTAAAAAACGCGGTGCAAAAATTTATGGTGAGGTTGTAGGATACGGAAATACCTGTGATGCAAATCATATTACAGCCCCAGCTGCTGAGGGAGAATTCGCAACCAAAGCAATGTGCAAAGCAATTGCAGATGCTGGTATTAAACCAAGTGATATCAACTATGTAAATGCGCATGGAACATCAACAAATTTGAATGATAAGACAGAAAGTAAAGCAATGAACAATTGCTTTGGTGAGCATAAGCCTTATGTTTCATCAACAAAATCAATGACTGGACATTTGCTTGGAGCAAGTGGTGCAATTGAAGGAATTATTAGTGTTCTTGCATTAGAAGAACAATTTGTACCACCAACAATTAATCATCAAATAATCGATGAAGAATGTGATGTAAACTTAGTTTTAAACAAAGGAATTGAATCGGAGTTAAATTATGTGATGTCAAATTCATTTGGCTTTGGTGGACATAATGCTTCAATTATTTTCAAACGATGGGAGGATTAAGATGATTTACAATAGTGATGATATTAAAAAGATTATTCCGCATCGTTATCCTTTTTTATTAGTAGATACAATTGAGGAAATTGATGGAGATCGAATTGTTGGGAAAAAATGTGTTAGTGCAAATGAAATGCATTTTATGGGACACTTTCCAGAGAAACAAGTGATGCCAGGAGTTTTAATTTTAGAAGCGTTGGCACAAGCAGGTGCAGTTCAACTTTTATCAAAAGATGAATACAAAGGAAAAATTGCGTTATTTGCAGGAATTAATAAAGCAAGATTTAAAAGACAAGTAGTACCAGGTGATGTTTTGATGTTAGAAGTTGAACTTGTGAAAGTTAGAATGGGAATTGGGTTTGCGAATGCGAAAGCAACAGTAAATGGTGAACTAGCATGTGAAGCAGAACTTATGTTTGCGATTGACAATTCTCAATAGAGGTAAAAAATGATAGTAGGTATTGGATGCGATCTTTGCAAGATAGAGCGTGTTAATGAAGAAATAGCAGTTAAGATTTTAACAGAAAAAGAATTGCATGAATTTAATCAACTAAAAAATGCTAGACAAAAAGAATGGTTAGCAGGGCGCTTTGCAGCAAAAGAAGCAATTATAAAAGCAACAGGAATCAAAATAATGAGTGAAATTGAAATTATGAGTACACATGAGGGTAAACCAACATGTGTAATTAAAGGTTACAATGTTCACTTATCAATTACTCATGATGGAGATTATGCAATGGCAATGGTGGTACTTGAAAATGTTTAGATTACTTAAAGGTGGAATTTATATCCTATTTACAGGGTCTAAAGCAAGAAGAGTAAAAAATGCCTCTTTTGAAGAACGCTATAAAGCTGCCAGAGAATGTTGTCTCAAGTTTTTTAAACTTGTGAAAACACCTGTGATTTATAATGATGTGAAACTACCAGAAGGACCGGTTCTTTTTGTATCTAACCATCAAGGGACAATTGATCCCCTTGTTATTGTAGCGGCACTTGAAAAACCTACTACGTTTATTTCCAAGCAAGAAAATAAAAAAATTCCAATTATTAGTACATGGGCGTCATTATTAGATTTGATTTATTTTGATCGTGATGACCAAGCCAGTGCAATTAAAATGTTGAGGGAATCAACCCGATGGTTAAAATCAGGAAAATCAGTTCTTATTTTTCCAGAAGGAACTCGTTCTAAATCAAATATTGTGAATGAGTTTCATGAGGCATCATTAAAACCAGCGTATCTATCAAAAGCAACAATAGTTCCAATTACATTATGTAATGTCTATTTAGATTTTAATAATATCAAAACTAATACACCATATAAAATAAAGATTGGAACTCCAATATTCTTTGAAGAATACAAAAATATTGAATTAAAAGAACTATCAGAACAAGTAAGAAAGATAATTATTGAAAATATGAATCACGGTAGTATTTAATAATAAGATAGAAAAATGACTTATTTTGGCTATTAAAAAGACAAAAAAATGAATATAACGTATCAATAAACAAGCAAATTGGAGAAAATGCTTGTTTTTTTTTATTTTTTTTCTAAAAAAATGGCACACTTTGTCTAAATTAGGTGTCATAAGTACGAGAACTCTTTAATTTCCATAAAAATGAAAATTTTAGAACATTTCGAATAGAGGAGAGAGGATAGATGCAAATATGAAGAAAATAAGCAAACTATTGTTGATTGCAGGATTATTAATTTCAACATTTTCGGATAGTGGAATTAATGCAATAGCAGAAGATATTATGCCTACACCAGAAATTGTAGAAGGAAGTGAGCCAACGCCACCCGCTGCTACAATTGACCCTGGTACAATAGATGGAGAAATAACCGCAGAGACACCAACCCCAGCACCTGAGGATGGGATGGAAGGACCGACAGTAGAGCCATTAGCGGTAGATACGCTATCAGTTGCTTGTAGTAAGCCAACAGCACCTACCGAATGGGTTTACTATGAAGATACTGATCCAATAACGTATACTGTTCATATTTCTCGTGATGATACATTACCAGGTAATACTCTTAGAACAATAAAAATAGATACGAATCCATTTTTGAATACTGGAACTGGATATTTTTATATTGTAGATTATCCAAGAGATTTAGGTTACCAAATAAAAGCTGTTCGAATATCCTCGGATAAACAAAGTGTAGAATATGACATTGCGAACGATGCTTTACCAGATTCAGGATTATCTTTATCAATTGCATTAGCCCAAAACGCTTCAAAGACAACATATGTTAAAGCTGCAGGAACACCAGCTAAAGCAATTGGTTTAATGTTACTTGCAGAACCAAATGCTAGATTAGGTGTACGTGTAACAGATAATAAATCGCCGTCATCAACAAAAGAATTAGAAATCAAGTTTGAAAGAACAGGCCATGATGATTCAGATTTTTTGACCAATATTGGTATGATTACCACTAATGGAACACCTACTTCTTTTAAAGCAGAAGATGATCTTTGGCTTGGAAGTGATGGATATTTATACGCAGGAACTCCTATAGGAAATAATAATACATATTCAATACGAATGAATTTTAGTAATACCAAACATACACCGGTTGGAAATATAAATTTTAAAATACCAATGCCGGTAGGATTCAAAGAGCAAAGTCAAAGTTATGACAGTGTAAATAAGTATAATTATATTTCATTTTACGTAAATTCATCAGGTAGTTTGGGTGGTAATGATGTTTCACAAGGAGCTACATCAGTTAGTACAGGTTATCAAATAACAACATCACTAAACTCATCAAAAGTAGATATGCTGAGTGGAATTGTACCAATTTTAGATCAATGGTTTTCAATTCGTATGACTGGCAAATCAAGTTATGCACCCACTGCTCAAAATCCAATCTATACTTATACAGCAGGTGATAAAATTGAAGGTGCTCCAATTATAGGAACTTACCAACAAGTAGTAAGTAATAATGATGGAACTTATAGTGTTGTAGATAGAAATATTGATTTAGGACATATTTCAGTTAATATACCTACATTTACATATGAAGATCGCTTCAATGTAATAACTTCTTCACCTACAAAAGTAAATGAAGATGATGATTTAGATACTAAATATTCATTTTCAATAACAAATGCATTGGCGGGGGCGGATGTGCAAAATAATATTGCACACAAATATTATCGCAATGAAAATATGACATTTGAAATGCCAAATGAGTTTGATCCAACGAAGTTTTATATTGATACCTCAGTAATTTCAAATTATCAACTTGTTTACGAAGATGGAACAAGTGGTCCTGTCCTAGCGGCTACAAATACAATTAGCACGCCACATAATGCAAGTGGTAGTAAAGTAGTAAAAATTATTTTAACAGTTTCTGATCGTGGGTTAGTCACTACAGGAGCTTCTAGTGGTTACAGTACCACATGGAGTTTTTCTGGAACGTTTACTGAGCCAAAAACTGGAACGACAATTACAATGCCAGTAACAGTTGGTAATACAAGTCCAGTGACAAAAACATTGAGTTGGATATATGAAAGTGGTGTAGATAACTTAGCAATTAGTACTAGATACTATTCGAACAACATAACTAGTACGAATCCATATTTCTTAAATAATGGAACAGGAATAAATGACACAGCAGGATTTTATATTGATCTATATAGTTCTGGTTCAACAGCATCATCGATAAAATATGAAAATTTTGAAATTGATATCAACTTGGATGCACCAGCAGTTGAACTAATTAGTAAATCATTCTACTTTTTTGGAACAAGTACTTATTATAAAATTTATGGGCAAGCTTGGTTGGAATACACAACGAACTTAGATTCTAATCCGCGCCGTCTTGAATTGAGTACAAGCTATTCAAATACTTATCAAATTCCTCTTGTTACTGGAGAATATTTAGAAAGTATCAAGTTTAAAGCAGATGGAATTCGACTTTATGCTAACAATTCTCCATCTTCTAGTAGAACATTATTCCAATTTTATGTTAGAAATGATAGAAATAATCCTAGTGGTCGATTGACCGAAGGAATAGGATATAAAGTAGTTGCGAAAATGAACGCACTTGGGAATGTAGATGGTAAGGGTGTATTTGAGAATCCAGCAGCAACTAAACAGACATCAAATGCAACACCATTGTACTTTACATATAGTACAACTTTACAAGCTTATTCTACGACACCAACGATTAATCAAGGACCTGATACTGCAACAAGAAACAATATCATTCCGACTAGTACAACACTTTACCTGCCAGTATATCGTGGGTCAAATAATAATGTAGGTAGTACAAATGGTGTATATCCACAAGGAACGAAAGTATATATAAAGGTTAATGAACCTTACTTTAAATATGTAGGAAACGTAAGTCAAATAGAAACAATTAGTGTTAACGGAAATACATGGTTAACCTATGATATCTCGGGTACAAATTTTAATACATCTTCAAATCAAACAATAACAATACCAGGATCAACTATCATGGCGACAGCATTATGTGAAGATTTAAAACAATATAAAATCTTTTCAGAAGCCTATATTGATATGGGACCGGTATTTAATGCAGATTTGGATCAATATCCATATATTAAATATATAAAATCAAGTACTTTTGATAATAATGCAATTATGGATACAAATAATATTACTGCTGGTAGCGGAGTAACTTATACAAATAAAAGATTAGTACCAATAGGGGTAAATAAACAAACGTTGATTGTTGCCTCTACTTTGGATAGTATTCATTTATTCCCAGGGAAAGATATAACAACGCCACCAACATCAGTATATGCAGGAGTTCACTATACAGCAGATCAATATCAAAACTTAATATTAGGTTTATCAATTGCATCCGCAGATAAAACGTATAATCAGTATACAATGGCAATTCGTCTGCCAGAAGCAGGTGGTACATATCGTAATGCAGCTGGAGACTTTGGAACAAGTCAATCAACTATGACGTTGAGAGATTTAACAAGTTCTGTATATATTCCTACAGACTATGCAAATCCAGAAATTAAATATTGTTCGGCATTTAATTTCGATGGATCAACAACAGCAAATATCCAAGCAAATTGTACTGAATCAAATACACCTGAAACAACAAAGTATGTTTTAATTACAATACCAGTTGTGCCAGTAGGATCAGAAGGTGTTATCGAATTAAAACTAAAAGCAAATGAAGCGGATATGTATACGCTAGCTAATAATTCAGTTGCAATTGCAAGTGCAGAATCAAAATTCTTTGAGCAACTACCAGGTCAAGCAGCGAGCAAATATGTAACAGGGACAGATTCTAAAAATCTAGGTCGCTTCTATTTTGACTGGTATACTTTAGCAGGGAAAATATTCGTAGATAGTCCTTTAAAAACTCCAGATGGTATCTTTAACATAGGAGATGGTGACTTGATAGCTTCATTAAGTCCACAATTTAAAGATTTGGATACAAATAAATCATTCAATGCTACATACAATAATTCAACAGGACAATATACATTGTATATTCAACCAAAAGGAACTGCTGGAGCAGTTACAAGAAATAAATATGACCTTATCTTTAATTTAAAGAATGGAAGTACTACAAGTTCAACATATTATTGGAATAAATATCGTATGACAGTTAATACAAGTGGTGATCCAAATACAACAGTGAATAATAACTTCCCAAGACAATTCAATGATCAAACAGAAGGTATGCAATTCTATGCTGACGTAAACGGGTTTAATCCAGTAAACTATGTAACACAAGATGAGTTAAATCAAAAAAGAGTCAACGTTGGATTATATCAAAATCCAGAATTATCGATTTCAACAAATTCAATAAGAACAAAAGTTGGCGAATCTATTACATTTAGTGGAATTCTTAGTGGAACAGGCAAAATTTCTGACGTTGATCCATATCAACTTGCAGATGGAACAACATATGCATCCGTTGTTTCAAATAAACAATCAGATAGTAAAGTTGATATAACGTTAAGTGGTATTGCGGAAACATTATCTGGTTATAGTCTAACCACTAAAAATGCAACACTAAGTGCACTCAACTTCTTCAATGAACCATTTGATATTTCATCAACATATCAAGTCTACAAAGATACATTTGTAACATTTATGCGTGATGATAGTAAAACAACTGGAACAACTGTTGCAGGAACATGGGCAGATACTGCTTCAAGCAAAGAAGTGTTACTACAAGTTTCAACACCAACATCTACATCAGGAACAGTAGCAGTAGGTGATGTTCCAACAGTAACGGCACCAACAGGTTATGCATTTGCTGGATGGCGTAGAGTAGTTCGTGGGTCAACATCAGGGAGCCTTGCAGATCCAACAGTAGTTTCATCAAACAAATATGATACATACTATCCAATCTTTGAAGTAGACGTTGTTGGCGATTATGAACCTGATGGTACGCCTAAAGGTGATGGAATCCCTGATAAATATCAAGTAAGAATTGATATAAAAACTACAGTAGGTGGTTCAATCAGTAAAGGTACAACAACAATAACAAATACAACAGATGCATTTACTGTTTATAAAACAAGATTAATGGCTACAAATACGACAGGATTATATCCAATTGCTGAAATGAATCCAGCAAACTGGACAACAAATACAGCTTATCGTGTTGCACTTCTTGAAAGTGATATTCCAACTCAATTAGCAAATCAATATTATTCATTTGTTGGTTGGAAATTTGGTGGGTATACATGGACTGATGCTGCAGCAATTGAAGCACAAGGAAATGTATTCGCAGCTAACACAAATGTTGTTACTGCAACATTTACACGTAATATAACAACAGTTAATTTTGAAGAAAACAGCATTGGACAAAAAAGCAAAACGACTGAAAGTGTAAATGTCAATGAAGGACTAACATTAACAAATTCAAATCTCATAGACACTTTAGGTACTGTTAGAAGTACACCTGCATATGGCTACAACTTTACAGGATGGAAAGATTTAGATGCGAACAGTGTTGTAGCGACAACAGACACACAATTACAAGCTATCGTGATTGAAAGCCCACGTCGTTTCCAACCTCAATATGTTGCGAAAGAATACACTGTTAATTTCAAAATAGGAAATGAAAATACTGGAACACCAGGATTTGATGCTTATGGAAATTCGATTGGAACAGTAACAGCAAACCAAAAAGTAAGTTATTTAACACAAGGAACAGGACTAACAATTCCTGCAACAATTAAAACAACAAACGATAAGTGGAAAGATGTATTTGAATTCGCTTATTGGAGTTATGAAATGAATTGTGAAGCGAATGTTGGCGGTTGTCCTGCAACAGGTAAGATAGTTGGACAAGTAAGCAATCCAGCAACACTTGTAATTACAGGAAACGTAACATTCTATGCTGAATTTGCTGGTAAACCATATATTAGTGCAATTCAAGATGGTAATGGAACAACAGCGATTAAGCATATCGAAGATGATGCACAATTTAATAACTTTGGATCAACATCATTTAACGATGCGGATTATACTGCAGCAGGAAAATCTGTAGAATTCGGTAAAATGTCACCAAAACCAGGTGCAGGATACTATGACGTAGGTCTTGGATTCAAAGCAAATGATAATTATCGAATTGCGACAGTTACAGCTTACGTTTTAAAGAATTCAGCAGTAGATGGTAGTATTGAAACACTTCAAGTATGGAACAGAGGTGTTAGCAATAATACAAATATAGCTGCAATCATTTCATCTACACCAGTAACGGGAATGACATTTAACTTCGATGTAGATAACCGTGGAGGAACACTTCTAGTTGATAACATTGGTGGTTTAAATGGAAATCCTTGTGGAATTATCTTTGAAGTAGCATATGAAAAAATTCCACGTACAGTAACATTCAATAAAGGTAATGAAGGTACAATTAGTGCAACAAACACAGCATTTACAAATGCCGGTGGAGTATTAATTGATACGGATAGTGCGACATTCACAGTTCCTCATGGAGATAGTGGTGTAATTTATCCAATGGTTGAAGCAAATCCAGGATTTGCGTTTGATTATTGGGTAATGATAGACGGATTAGGCGCAGAAACTCGTGTTAGTCCAGCTGCTTTAGCGAATATGCCAATCACAAGTGATATGAACTTTGTAGCAAAATATGATGTTGATTTAGGTGGTCCACAAGGTGAAATCGGTGATGGAATCCCTGATAAATACCAAGTGAAATTTGTATATGTGAGTCAAGATGACAGTCAATTAGCGGTTGTCGATAGTGTATCTGCAATTCAAAAAGTAGAATATATCACACGTGCTTTAAATGCTGACGGTACTTATTCTACAACAAATACTGCATCACCAAGTGGCACAAATATAACAAAAACAATCGCAACACCGTCATTATATGGCTTTAAAGGTTGGAAATTCTATGAAGAAACTGCTGGAGTGAAGGATTATTATACAAATCCAGATAACTCAGATATTCTTATAGATACTGATACAAACCTATCAACTCAAGCATTCACAACAACACAACCAATTTACATTGAAGCACAAGTGGGTCGTGTAGGATATACTGTTAATTTCTACATTAACCCATCTGAAGGTTCAATAACAACAGATGGTGTATATCGTCAACAAACAGATATTGCTATTGGAAGTGCAGTAGGCGCTATAGCTCCTGTAGTATTACCGACAACTGGTAAAACACATGTAGGTTGGTACTACACTGGGGATGTTTCTAGAACTCCAGTTAATACAGCAAATGTAATTGTTACAAATAGAGATGTAAACTTCAATGCACTTGTTATGAACACAGAAAATGTGAGTCAAGAAGGAGATATCATCTTAACAGGTTCGGGATTTACAGTTGATTATGCAGATCTTGGAACTTTAACTAAAACAGATATCATTACAAATTCAAATGCAACTTCGTGGAATAGTGTTACAGGACAAAATTATGATCCTTATACAACAGATGAAGAATTAGTAAAAATCCAAGAAATTGGACCTCAGGGAGGCCTTGTAGAAGTAGTAATTCAATCTACAGACGGAACTACAGTAGCTAGTCGTACTATTATTGTAGTTGTAAAAGGCACAAACACTCCAGATCCAGTGGGACCTGATGCGGATGGAAAACATTTAGGAATTAGTGCAAATGGATTTGTATTAACAAATGAAGAAGCAAAAATTTATGATGCATTAAATGCAGTCACAAGAGGAAATGCAGTTTCTTATATTATTGAAACAGCAGTAAGTATAGATGTAGATGTAAATACTGATGACATTGATGTAGTCAATAACGTTGATGTTCTAGGTGGTATTTATGATCAACGCTATTCAGCAACATCTAAAGATTTATATGCAGAAACATCTGCAAAAGTTGTTGTTCTTGGATTACAAACTGAAGTTACAGATGGAACTAAAGATAGTATTGCAATGACAGCAAAAGGATTCTCACTAACACATGACGAAGCAGTTGCATTGGAAAATGATGAAGCAGTAATTCGTGCACAAGCAATTTCTGTATTAGTGAAGAGTGGAATGAATGTTACAACTATCGTTGCCGATACTGATCAATTAGATGCAATCAAATCAGTGGGATTAGAAGGTGGCATGTTCCAACTTACATTCACTGCAACTGAAAGAGTAGCGGGTGAAGATTTAAGTGTAAGTGTTACAGTTCCAGTATTTGTGGAAGGTGTTAATACTTCAATTAATGATGGACTTGCAATTATGGCAAACGACTTTATTATTCCATACAAAAATGCTTCAACATTAACAGCTGATAAAGCGATTGAATTAGCAAATGTTAAGGCATATTATATTGTTCATGGATTTGAAATCGATACAATCGAAATTAATGAAGTTGAATTAAATGCAATAAAAGCTGCCGGAACTAATGGTGGAACTTATCCATTAACATTTACAGCAATTGATCCAGCAGATGACACAAAGACAGTAACAATTACTATTTTTGTAACAGTTCTTGCAGAACCAATTGTAATCCCACCAGATACAGGTGATGGACATAGAACATGTCAAGATGATGGTTACCCAGATGGTTATGTTTGGGATGAAGCAACACAAACATGTCTAGCAGGTACAACGGATAATAAGGAAGATCCAGACAATAAACCAAATGACAAAACAACTCCTGAAGTTGAAGATCCAGGTAATAAGCCAAGATTAGAAACTACAGAGGAAAATGGTCAAGTAGATACAACAATAAAATCAGAGACTCCAAAAACAAGTCTTGGGGAATACCTAAATATTGATGCAAATGCGATACCTCTTGCAGGAATATTTGGAAATGGTCAAAACTGGGCAATTCTAAATTTATTTGCGACAATAATCGGACTTGTCTTCGCAGTTCTATTGGTATTATTGAAACGTAAAGATATTGAAGAACTTGATGAAGAAGTATTAAAAGTATATCCAAATATAAAACCTAGAGAATTTTATCGTAAGAGTATCTACCGTATTCTTGGTATTATTGTAGCGGTAATAATGCTAGTTATCTTCTTCTTAACAGAAAACATCTTATTACCAATGGTACTTGTAGATGAATTCACAGTTCTAATGTTTATCTTCATGATTATAAATATTGCGATTTACTTCATTGGAAGAAAGTGGCATGTTGAACACAAAGAAGAACAAGAAGTACAAAACAAAGAAAAAATGAAAATTACACAACATTTTTAAAAAAATTAAGAAGAACTGGTGCTGATCCATAATGCATCAGTTCTTTTTTGTATATAAAAAGTAGAAACCAAATTGTTTCTACTTTTCTTTAGGCTCGAAATTCTCAGCGATATAATTTGTAATAAACGAAAGTTTATCAGAATCAGCGATTGGATTAGCACTTGTTAGATAAATTTTATCTTCTGGACTTGTAGCGGAAGTGGGGTTTACCCCGAATAGTATGAAGTCGGTAGGTATTGATAATACTTTTGATAAAGCAATAAGTGTCTTTATCGACATTCCTTTTTGCCCGAGTTCGATATCAGATATAAACTTAGAAGTTACATCTAATTCCGTGGCTAGTTGTTCACGTGATAATTTCAATAATTCGCGCTGTTTACGAATTCGAGCACCAATTGAATAGTGATCTATCTTATTCATAGTTGCTCCTCTATTAAATATTACCCTTAATAGTTGTACACCAAAACAAACTAAAAGGGTTGAAATACGATAACTTACAGGGTAAAATAAAGTTGGTAATCTTTAAAATATTTATAAATGGGCTGATTTATAGTTTTATTTTTCAAATGATTATAACTATGAGGAGGAAATAATGAAAAAGATAACAACAACATTGTTGTGCGCCATCTTGGCAATGAGCATGCTTACAGGGTGTTCACCAAAAAAAGATGAGAGTTTACAAGAAACAGCACAACCTACATTAATGACATTTAATGAAGGAAAAACGTATGAAGATCAAGCGAGTTATGGTTCAGGCATCATTACGGTTTCAGATGTCATTATTAAAAACACAACGTTCAATGGAGATTTAACAATTGATAAAAGTGTGGCTGAAGGGGATGTAACCCTAGATGGTGTAAACGTTAAGGGTAAATTAATTATTCAA
>NZ_JAVXGL010000004.1:0-63299 GCF_036657415.1 Anaerorhabdus sp.
TTCTTTTAATTCTTCCATCTTTTGACGACGTATTACTTCTTGTTCTGATAGATTTTGTTCCATAATTTTTACTCCTTCTTTCCAAAATAAAAACTCTCCATCCAATAGGGACGAGAGTTAATCGTGGTACCACCCTAATTCACAGTACAATCACTTGTACTGTCTTAGTGACTTTATAAGTCATTCTTAACGCGAATACACGTTCAACTCCAAGTCTTTATTCTTTTATCTTCCACTACCCATTCACACCTTCTAGGGTTCTCTTTAAGCTTCTATATAAAATACTCTTCTCTTCTTCGTTGATATACGCTTTGATTATATCGGCTTTTAAAGGTATTGTCAAAGCGATTTAATCAATTACTTGTATCCCTAATAAACTCGCAAGACGTATAGCTTGATTTGAGTTCACCTTAATACCTTTAATGCTATTTAAATCTAATGTAATTCCTTCAATTTCTGATTTTGAGAAATCAATATCTTTTAATGATGTTTCAAAAAATTCTGCTTTAGTAAAATTAAGATTTAAAATTTCAAACTCTTTTAAATTCATTTGAAAAAAACGTGATTCTTCAAAATTAGAATCTTCAATTTTTATTTTATCCATCTTCCCATTCGAGAAATTAGCCATGCATAATAAGGAGCTTCGTATCTCCACATTTTTAATAATGCATTTATAAAAGTTAGTTCCTGCAAACTTACAATTAATAAATTGGCAACGATGAAAATTTACATCATTGAATTCAATTGTTGAAAAGTCACAATTTTCAAATATTACATCTAAAAACTCACTACACTCAAAGTGATTTTTTGTAAAATCTACTTTCTTGAAATGACAACTATCTACTTTACAATCATCCCATAAGTCTTTTGTAGGATTTGTTTCAATGAATTTCCCATAAAAATCAAGTTCATCAATACATTTATCAAATACTGCAGTTTCTAAGCTGTTAATCTTTGGTTTCTCTACCTTCATAAGCATCTTCCCACTCTTTCAAAAACTTTGCATAATCACCAAATAGTGTCTTCAAATCATCTAATGTTCGTAGTTTACTCGTTTCATTTTTAATTTTCGCACTAAAGGGCATTCCTTGAATATACCAACTCGCTAAGCTACGCATTTGTTTCATCGCAACTTCTTCACCGAGTAGATTGCTTAATCGTTTTGCATGATCAATTCCCATTTCCATTCGTTCTTCAAATGTCGGGTTGAAATCACTTTCACCTTTAAATGATGCAACAAGTTGTTTAATTAAAAAGGGATTTCCAATTGCTCCGCGTCCTATCATAACTGCATCACATCCAGTTTCTTCCAAACGACGATATGCATCTTCTATCGAACGAATATCACCATTTCCTATTACCGGTATTGATACAGCTTCTTTTACTTTTTTCACCCATGTCCAATCAGCTTCGCCCTCATACATTTGCCCACGTGTTCGACCATGAACAGCAATTGCGCTTACACCAACTTTTTCAAGTCCCATTGCAATTTCTACACAATTGATTGTATCTTTTGTCCAACCAGAACGCATTTTAACAGTAACTGGTTTTTTTACTGCTTTTACAATTTCACCAATCATTTCAATCGCATATTCTGGTTCACGCATCAATGCTGATCCAGCGTTGGATTTTACTATTTTATTAACCGGGCATCCCATATTGATATCGATGATATCACAGTTAGTATGTTGATCCAAATAAATTGCACCTTGAATCATTGTTTCCTTATCGTGTCCGAAAAGTTGCATTGCTAGTGGATGTTCTGTATCTAATGAACGTGTCATTTCAAATGTTTTTTTACTTTTGAAACATAATGCTTTATCACTAATCATTTCTGTATAGACTAACCCTGCACCATACTCAAAACATATTTCTCTAAATGCACTATTGCTTACACCTGCCATAGGTGCAATAACCACTGGATTGTGAATTTCTATGTCTCTTATTTTCCACATGATTTCTTAAACTCCAAAATAAGTTTTAAATCATCTTCATTAAATTTATATGTCTTATTACAATACTCACACTTTACTTCACATCCATGATCTTCGTGAATCATTTCTTCAAGATCTTGTGAAGTAATCGTTGAAAGTGCTGCTTTAAATCGATCTTTACTGCAATCACAGTTCCATTGTATTGATTTTTCTTCTAGAATTTCCGCATCTTCAAAACATAATTTTATAATATCTTGTGGTGTCAATCCTTCATCAATTAATTGGCTAACAGGTTTTAAATTCGCAACTACTTTTTCAACTTTTTGGATATCTTCTTCAGTAGCATCTGGAAGAATTTGGATTAGTAATCCTCCTGCTGCCTTACAACTATAATCTGTATTTACAAGAACACCCACAGATACAGCTGATGGTGTTTGCTCAGATACTGTAAAGTAATACGCAAAGTCATCGCCAATTTCACCACTTTGTAATGCGACTTGTCCGGTAAAATTATTTTTAAGACCAGTGTATTTAGTAACCTTTAAATAACCATCTGTACCCACTGCTAAACCTACTGCTAGTTTATTTGAATCATTGTATTTCAAATAAATTTCATTGTCACCAACAAATCCTTTGACATCACCATTGTATCGACATTCAACCATACATGTTCCAATTGGTCCATTTCCGTTGATTTGAATGACAATCTTTTCATCTTCATTTTTCAACATCGCTGCCATAATAGTTCCAATTGACATTATTCTTCCTAATGCTGCTTGTGAAGTTGGCCAACAATCATGTTGAAGACGTGCTGTCTCACATAACTCTGTACTCTTTACTGCGTATATTCTTACTTTGCCATCAAGGGCTATTGCTTTAACTAAACTATCTTTCATCTTTATTACCTCTTTTTATCTCTATGATTATATCATATGCTATTGCTTTCGTATTTCAAATGCTCATAAGAAAAGGAGCATCGGCCCCTTTATCTTTACATTTTTGGTGTTTTTATGATGACATCTTCTTCTTGGTCATCTTCTTCCATATCTGTTCTTTCTTCAACATGTTGTGTAGATTCTAAGTCTAATCCTACTTGCGTCGCTTTTGGTTTACGACCACGTGTTGATTTCTTAACAGGTTTTTCTTCTTTTTTACTTTCTTCTGCAGTAGTTTCAACAACTTCTGCATCCACTACTTCCACTGATTCATCAGTTTTTGAACTTTCAATATTAATTGGTAATCCTTTGATTACACGATCAATTTGTTCAGCAGTGATTGTTTCATATTCAAGAAGCGCATCCGCAATTTTAATTAATTCTTCGCGGTGTTCAGTAATAATCTTGTGTGCTTGTTTGTGGCAAGTATCAATAATTTTACGAACTTCTTGGTCAATTTCAAATGCGATTTGTCCAGATACATTTGAAGGCGAGTTATAATCTCTTCCTAAGAAAACATTGTCACTACCACTATCATATTTAATTGGACCCAAATCACTCATTCCATAAACTGTTACCATATCTTTAGCGATACGTGTTGCTGAAGCGATGTCACCTGATGCACCTGCTGAAATATCATCAAAGAAAATTTCTTCTGAAGTACGTCCACCCATATAAGATGTAATGGTACTCATTAAATCTTTCTTTGTGTGCATCATTTTTTCTTCTTTTTCAGTCATCAAGTTATATCCACCTGCTTGTCCACGTGGAATAATTGTAATTTTTTGTACTACTGTTGCATCATCCAAGAACAAGCCAATAATTGCATGCCCTGCTTCGTGATAAGCAACAAGTTTCTTTGATTTTTCATCATATTTACGGCTCTTTTTAGCAGGTCCCATCATTACACGGTCAACCGCTTCATCAAGTTGAGCCATATGAATAACGTCTGAGCTTTCACGAACTGCAAGGATTGCAGCTTCATTTAATACGTTTTCAAGATCAGCTCCGCTGAATCCTGGTGTACGTCTTGCAAGAGCTTCAAGATCAATGTCATTTCCAAGTTTTTTATTTCTAGCATGTACTTCAAGAATTTCCTTACGTCCTTTACGGTCAGGTAAAGAAACAGTAATTTGACGGTCAAAACGACCTGGACGAAGTAATGCAGGATCGAGAACATCTGGTCGGTTAGTTGCCGCAATAATTACAACTCCAGCATTTTCCCCGATACCATCCATTTCAACAAGTAATTGGTTTAATGTTTGTTCACGTTCATCGTGTCCACCACCAAATCCTGCTCCACGTTGACGTCCAACTGCATCAATTTCATCAATAAAAATCATACACGGCGCAGTTTGT
Source organism: Anaerorhabdus sp. (assembly GCF_036657415.1). NCBI lineage: Bacteria > Bacillati > Bacillota > Erysipelotrichia > Erysipelotrichales > Erysipelotrichaceae > Anaerorhabdus > Anaerorhabdus sp. The sequence goes on from NZ_JAVXGL010000004.1 coordinate 4,229, forward strand.
TGTGCTTTTTTAAACATATCACGCACACGGCTTGCCCCAACCCCTACAAACATTTCAACGAAATCAGAACCAGAAATGCTATAGAATGGAACATCTGCTTCACCAGCAACTGCTTTGGCAAGTAATGTCTTACCAGTACCTGGTGATCCTACCATCAATATTCCCTTAGGGATACGTGCTCCCATTTTTGCGAATTTCTTTGGTGATTTTAAATAATCAATAATTTCAGCCATTTCTTCTTTTTCTTCATCACATCCAGCTACATCTTTGAAACGAACACGAATGTTCCCTTCTAAACGTGCACGCGATTTAGAAAATTCAAATGCTTTGTTTTGTCCTCCACCATTCATACGAGTAAGCATGAAAACTGCAAACCCTCCTAATAATAGGTAAGGAATAAATGATAACAATGTATCTACAAGTAGATTACTTTGTTCAGCATCAATGACAGCTACATCACCTTTTTCAAGTAATCCTAATACTAAATCAGTTTGACCTTCAGTATTTGGAATTGTTGATGAGAATACAACATCTTGTACTCCATCATTGTACTTTCCTTTAACAGTAACTACATTGTAGCCAATGCTAAAGTCTGCTTGCGTAACTTTTTCTTCTTCTAATACCTTAATTAACTGATTGTACGTTAGTTTTTGAGTAGCTGACTGATTGCCCCCCAAATTGAACAAACTAAACATTGCAATGAGCACAACCAAATAAGGTAAATAATTTAAAAATCGGTTGTTATTTTTCATCGATTCAACACGCTCCTTTATTTATTTTGATAAGCTTCGTCTTTTAAAACACCTACATAAGGCAAGTTGCGGAACTTTTGATCAAAATCTAATCCAAATCCTACAACGAATTCATTTTCTATTTCAAATCCAGTATAATCGGCAGAAATCTCGACAACTCTTCTTGAAGGTTTGTCGAGTAAAGTTACTATCTTTACAGAATTAGCACCCTTATTCAATAACATGTTTCTTACTGTACTTAATGTTCTTCCAGTATCTACGATATCTTCTACTAAAATAATATCGATTCCTTTAATTGAGCGATCTAAGTCTTTTAATATTTTTATATCGCCAATTGATTCTGTACCCTCATAACTTGAAACATCCATAAAATCGTATTCTATATCTAAATCAACATACTTAACAAGCTCTGCAAGAAATGGTACAGACCCTTTTAATAGTGCTACAAAGAGTGGTTCTTGTCCTTCGTAGTCTTTTGTAATTTGTTGCCCAAGTTCTTTAGAACGTTGTGTAATTTCTTCTCCAGAAACTAGTATTTTTTTGATTAATTGATGCATCTCATTTCCTCCGTGATATTCAGTATTTTATCACAAAAAAGCTAGGTTTTATAGTGTAATGTTCGACATTACATCCAATTCCAGGCACTAAAATCACTTCATTTTTAGAATTTAGGACTACTGGCCAAGTTTTTCTATCTTTTAACGGTATTTTTCTATCAATAAACCAACGATGAATATTCTTGCTTCCGAGTCGAAGTTTGATTTTATCTTTAGGATTCACATTTCTAATTGTAATCGGAAAATCTTCTTCCGTCACGGATACTGCATCTTTTCTATCTCCCTTATAGCTAATTTTAAAGTAAGAATTTTTTATGCATTGCATAGATTGTAGTACAAAACAGTAGTCTTTGTCCTCATTTCCCACAATTTCACAAATTTGATAAGACTTGTATAAAGTTGCATTCCGCAATGGAATTTCATAATTTTTTGTTGAACAAATCATCTTGTCTAACTGATGAATAAAATCACGTGATTTTTTATGTTCTTCTTGTTTATTGTTTTTTAACCATTGCCGAATTATTAATAATCTTAATTCTTCATCCAGTTCTTTAAGCTTTGTACAATCCAATATTGACGATTTACTAAATTTATCAATTATTTTTGTTTGTTCGCGCTTTTGCGTATTTAGATTTCTAATTTCTTGTAGAATTTCTTTACGTTCTTGTTTTGTTAACTTTTCTACAACTTTATGACGAATCTTATTTCGTGAATAAGCATCAGTAAGATTTGATTCATCAATTTGGTATTGTACATGATGGCTATTACAGTAATCGATACATTCTTGCTTGCTCATTTTTAAAAGTGGCCGAACCAGTTTATAGCCTTGCATTACTAAACTTTCTGCAATTCCATAAGTATCTGGAATTGATTTTCTTTGTTTTTGAAGTAAGTATGTTTCTATACAATCATCTTGATGATGTGCAACTAAAATTCCATCTGCTGAAAATTCATCACAACATTCAAAAAAGAACGCATATCTTACATCTCTAGCCCATGCTTGAAAATTATCTTTTCCTTTTTGTTTGGGGTGGATAACTTTTAACTCAATCTTATATTTCGTACAATAATCTCGTACACATTTTTCATCTCGATTAGCGGTTTTTCTTTTGTGATAATTCACATGTGCAACTATAATATCCACACGATTTTCTCTACACATGTCTAAAAGAGCCATTGAATCTGGCCCTCCTGAAACAGCTACTATCCACTTTTTATTTAAAATCTTCTTTTGCATAGTATTAGTTTAACATATTTTAAGCTTCTTTAAAGGTTTTCACTATCGCAAATTGTTTTTATAATTCTTTTCTTAATTTCTTTGAAACAAGGTGATGTTATCGACAAATGTGCTTTCACATCAATGATTCGAGCCGTATTAATATACTTACAATCATTTAAAAATAGAACCGATGGTTTAGCCATACCTGGCAAACAGCCTATACGCATAAGATGTTTCTTACCTGTTGGATTATCAATTTCATCATAAGCCGTTCTAAACTGTGTTTCATTCGATGTCATTGGTACTACAAATGCCTTCTTTTGTTTAATAGATAAAATTAGTCCAAAGTGTTGAAAACCAATTTCATTAAGATACGCTTGTCCAAAATCAATGTAACAAATATCACCTTGTCGTATTTCAAACCCTAATGGTTCACAAGAAGTCATTTGATTACGTAATAACCAATTTGCTTCACTAATTAAATTCCCTTCATAATTCTTTTCATCTACACTTTTCGCAAACTCTCTTTTCGCTTTTATGTATTTAATCCAAGCATCATTATTTTCGATATCTTGACATGAAATACCATTAATCAATTGTTTTACTGTCTCTTTATTCATAGAACCTCCTACATATGTATATGCAGTAATTTCTAAATTCCTAAAAAAAAGATAAATTATTGTTTATTCTTTTCCCTACTAAATAAAAAAGAGCTCAATAATCAAGCTCTTACTTATACATATCTTTCTTCTCTTTTCGAAGAATTCTTCGCCATAATCCTAATAATGGATGAAACTTTGGATTAATCATTCCTGTTTTTTCAATAAATATTTCTGCACAGAAAACTAAAATAATAACCAGTACTGCACCTAATGTTTTATCAAAGTAACTCACAACTGCACTTATACCAAATAGTAATGTAACTGCATATAATATTAGCACAGTATTACGATGACCTAAATCAAGCTTGTACATTAGTATGTGGTGAAGATGACTACGATCTGCTTCTGATATTTTTTGACCTTTTAGCTTACGACGTATTATCGCGATAATCGTATCTGAAATAGGGATAAATAACATAAGAATAGGTAATCCCAATGTAATAAACGCTGTTGTTTTAAATCCTAGTAAGGAAATAGTCGCAATCATGTAGCCAAGAAATAAAGCTCCACAATCTCCCATGAAAATACTAGCTGGATGAAAATTATACTTCAAGAATCCCAAAATAGATCCCGCCAAAATAAGTGATAGTATACAAATATCTCTACGTCCCATAAAGAACCCTAAGACCCCTACCGTACATGTTACAATAAACGAGATTCCACCCGATAATCCATCTAAACCATCTATTAAGTTAATTGCATTGGTAATTCCAACAATCCATACAAATGAGATAAACCCTGTTACAAATATACTATCAATCATAATTCCAAAGGGTAAAGTGAATGATGGTAAATAAACTTGTCCTACAAAAATTGCGATTAATGCTGCAGCAATTTGAAATCCAAGCTTAATAATAGGCTTTAAGTCAAAGATATCATCCAAAAGTCCACCAATAAAAACGACTAATCCACCTAATAAGATGCCATTCAATGTATCATCGGCTTTCACAAATACTGCCATAGATATCATAAATGCGATATAAATTGCTAATCCACCCATTCGAACAATCTTCCCATGATGGACTGTACGTTGATTTTCTTCTGCATAAATGCCTAATTTTAAACCTATTTTCTTGGCTATTGGTACTCCAATTAACGAAAGAATTAATGGCAATACAAAATAAGGAAACGCACCTACAATCAGATTCATCTTGTATACCTCTCTTTCAACTCTTGTAACATTATAGCATAGAAACAAATGTCTAAAAAACCTAAATATGCATTAAAATAATCGAACTAAATTCACGATTGCTAAAACAAGAATGACCGATAAGATTCCAATACTCAAAGAATGATTGTATTTCTTGGGTATTTTGTTGTTTAATACAATTCCAATTAATGTTCCTACTGTTGAAACTATAATTAACAAGATGACAATTTTCCCATCAAATTGACCAAATCCTGTTGTAACAAAGATCTTTGTAATCTTCGTAATTTGCGCAAAAAAGATAATCACAAGTGATAACACTGGTGCTTCATTCTTATCGTAAGGAAAGAACGTTAAGTAGGCTGCTAAGTTCAAACCTCGTCCCCCTACACTCAAAAATACAATAGTCAAAGATAAAAACATGCTTAAAATAAGCACTTTTGGTTTTGTTTCTATCTTAGATTCTTTTATTTTTAATATTTTTAGTTCATCTAAATATAGTAGAACTAAAATAATGATAAGTGAGCTAGCCTGTATTCCCTTTAAAATAGTACTAAGATGTAGCACAGCGTATTCAAGTAGATATTCACCTAGAACAGCCCCTGCCACCGCACCAACTGCCGCAACTGCCATTCTTGATATATCTACTGGTGACTTATTATTATGAAACCTTCTATATGAAAGTATTCCAACCATTGGTAAAAAAGCAACTGAGATGTAGAAACTGATTTCTGTAATTGAGTGAAAATTAGCCGCATCAAAAAGTGTCTTAATGATAACACCCGGTCCAAGTCCTGAAGCAACACCGACAACAATCGCAAGGAATGCTGCCAAGCTTGTATAAAACATAATCATATAACTACCTACCCTAGTACTCTATTTTCATAGTAGCATAAGATATCTAACAAATTGATGAATATGCATTACAAATTAAAAAGTGTAGTTAAACTACACTTCTATTCTATGGTTAACGTTTGAATAACTTGATGAATCATTGCCATTTGTTCATCTGATACCTTATCAAGAATTGACATGGTTGCTACAAGAATTAACTTATTTTCTTTTGTGAGAACATAACCATCAATTACAATTAAATCTGTTCCCATTGATATTTTCATAATTTCGCCACCATTAAATTCAATATCTGCTTCAGTAATCTTCACAATATCTGTATCATACATTTCTTCAATTGCCATTTTTAGGTATTCTTTTGTTATCTTAACATTTCCGATATCACTTGCTACAACCATTAATACTTGTCCTGGTGTTGTGCTATCTCCATCTGGACCAAATACATATGTATTATTTACAATACTTGATGTTTTATAATCAATATCATATCTTCTAGGTATTTCAAAAGTTAATCCCAAAACACTAGTTTTACGAGTCACAGGAGGATTCGCATTATAGTCTTCAGCGTACTTATTAACTTCTTCTTGATTAAAGTTAATATCTATTTCATAATACTTTTCTAATTCTTCGATAATTTGATTTGTTAATTTATTTGTTCGATCATCTTCTATTTCAATTCGCACTAAGATACGTTTATCTTTATCTATTTCTTTTGCTAAGCCAAAATAATAAACTGCTTGTGCATTACCCATGTAGTCTTCTCTTAAGATAACTCCATCAAAGGTAGATGTTTCTCTATTTTCATCTTTAGTAATTGCAGTGTCATAGATAGAATCTATAGTGCCATACGAATCTATAATCTCTTCTTTTAAGTTTTCTGCTGCAACATCGGCATATTCACCTTTATCATAATTATACCCATTCACATCTACTTCCACTGCTACACCACTTTCATACCCGAAAGCATAGCTTGAAGTACCCATATCTACAGCACTTGGAAGATACGCAATCATGTTATATCCATTATCTTCTCCCCCTGATAATTTAATCTCTTGTAGATGTTCAAACGCTGTAGCATTTGATTGCTGATTTTGAAGTGTTGGCTCTTTAGGTTTACTTGCACATCCCACAAGCATTGTAATTAAAATAAAACAAATTAGTTTTTTACTTGTCTTCACTTTGGCCTCTTTCTAGTCTACTCACTAATTAAAAGACTTATTAGAATTGTAGTTAGTGCCAAAAAAAATTCGTTTTATTAAAACGAATTTAATTTCATAATTCATTTGCAATTGCGATAATTTCTTTTTCTCTAGCACCAAGGAATTCTCGCAAACCACAAAAATCATCATTATAATAGGTACCTATCATTCGCTTACAATTACCATGGCAGATTTTAACATAAGAACATGTATCACATTGTTTGCTAAATGAACGTGGTTCATGAATAAACGAATTTGTAATATCAGATTTAACTAACTCTACAATCGTATGCTCATTAATATTACCTATTTTATATTTATCAAGAACATAGAAATCACATGGATAAACTGAACCATCTGCTTCAATTACAAATTGCATTGAACAATATCCTAAATAGCCACACTGCATTGGTGGTCGACCCACAAATAGTGGAATAATATTATCAAACAATGCAACACTACGATATGTGTTATTTTTTAACTCTTCAAACCACAAATCAAAAAATTCAATATAAAACTTACTAAATTCTTCTGGTTCTAATCCATATTCATTTTCTTTCTCAAATTCTGATAAACAAGGTATTAATTGAATATATTTAAAATCATTTTCTTTATAAAACTCATATAATTTTTTAGGATATTTAGATAGGTCAGAAGTTAATACTGTGAGTATATTATATTCTACTCCATATTTTCTTAATAATTGAATCACTGCCATAATTTTAGTATAGGTTCCTTCATTATTATTTCCAATTCTAAAGTAATCATTATTTTCTTTAAAACCATCTAAAGATACACCCACTAAAAAGTTATTCTCTTTAAAAAATTGTATCCATTCTTCATTCAATAATGTTGCATTTGTTTGAATTGAATAATGAATGTGATGATACTCTTTTTTATATTCATTCACTTTATTTATAAATTTTTTGAAATATTCTAGTCCTGCACAAGTGGGCTCTCCCCCTTGAAACGCAAATGATATTTGCGTCTCTTCTTTAAAATATCCCACCGTTCTTTCAACTAGATTAGCAACTGTTTGTTTTGCCATAACTCCATAGTTATAAATATCTCTATGTGCAGCGACATCATTATAAAAACAATATTTACATTTCAAATTACATGAGCTTGATGCTGGTTTTATTAACATTGAAAAATATTTCATAGTATCACCTTAATTATTATTCTCTCATAAAATGAAAAAGCAGGGAAGATTATTCTACCTGCTTTTATTAATTAAACTAAAATTCCAAAATACGCTAATACAATACAAGCAACTAAAACACCTAGAATTACAATTGCAGTATTCTTACCATTTCCTTTTTTAATCAAGAAATAACATGCTGTTGTCGCAAGTACAGGTAGTAATGCTGGCATAATCATATTTAATGAGTCTTGAAGAGCAATCGCTCCTTCTCCTGAGGCTATTGTTAATCCAGTAGTCATTTTAACTGTTGTCGGTATTAGTCCTCCCACAACAACAATTCCTAATACATTCGCAAAATTTGATAAGCGATCAAATATTTTGAGATTAGAAATGCCTCCTCCTTGAAGCAAACTTAATCCTTTTTCATATCCATACTTTAATCCAAAATATTTTAGTGGCCAGTAAAGTAAGTTAATCATTAAAAACATGACAATTGGGCCAATGATGCTTCCATCATTTACACACATTGAGGCACCAATTGAACCAGCAATCGGAAACCAAGTTAAATTAAGCATTGAATCACCAAGCCCTGCAAAAGGACCCATTAATCCGGATTTAATATTACTTACTGAATCTTTATGATCCTCATCCGTACTTTCTTCAAGTGCAGCTGTAACTCCTATAATAAAAGGAATTGCAATTGGATGTGTATTAAAATATTCTAAATGTCTTTTTAATGCATTTACTTGTTCTTCTTTTGGACGATCTTTATATAATTCTTCAATGATTGGAATCATATCATAAGTTAAACTTAAGCTTTGCATTCTTTCATAGTTGTGACCGAATTGAGTAATTTGAGTTCTCAATAAAACACGATTCAATATTTTTTTAGATATCTTTCCCATTATAAATCATACTCCCCTTCCTCAATCTTTGATTCCATCTTTGATTCATTATCACTCTTACTTTGAATTAAATCATAAATTCCTGCAGCTACTGCACCAACTAATGCAATGGCTAATGTTGGAAGTCCTAAATATGCTGATAATACAAATCCAAGAATCAAGAACATCCACATGTTCTTTTTCAACATCATTGTTAATAACATTGCTAACCCAACAGCTGGTATAACTTTAGATGCCACTCCAAAACCTGCTAAAATTTTTGCAGGAATGAATGCAAGAATCATATCAATTGTATTAGCACCTAAATAAACGGCAATAAATACTGGAACTGCTCTACTTAAGAAGAACATTGCTCCACCTGTCCAGTTTAATAGACCTATTCCTTTATAGTTAACCTTTTCAGCCTCTTTATCCGCTTTATGAACTAAAGAAATATTTAATGTCATAACTAACATATTAATTTGTTGAACCAATAAAGCTGTTGGTACTGCAACCGCAACTGCAGTCGCAATGGATGTTGCCAAATCTTGATTTGATAAAATACCAATTGAAGCCCCAACTATTGTTCCTGAAATTACATCTGGTGGAACATAAGCCCCAATGTTGTTAACACCAAGCCACATTAATTCAAGCGTTGCTCCAATTATAATTGCTGTTTGTAAATCACCTAAGATAATCCCTACTCCTACTGAAGCAAGTAATGGTTTTCTAAAACCTAAGTGAGGACCAAATTGGTCAAGTGCACAAAGTCCAGCCCATACTGCTAGTAAAAGTGATTGTACTAATCCACTCATCTTCTATTCTCCTTTAATAGTTTTTAAGTAACTCAATAACATTTGTTTTTTCATCACGTGTCGTTGTTTGCATATAAACTTCGATTTTTTCATCATTGATAAGTTTTTCAAAAGCTTCTTTTTCTTCTAATGTTACTGACATATTTTTATGTAGACGTTTACGATTCTCATTAAATCGCATTCCGCTCACATTCAAATAAGCAAAATCTAATCCATTTTGTTTAAGCTTTAACGCATCCATTGGATTAGTAAAAAGTACCATTGTTACCTTTTTTAACTCCGTCTTCTTCAATATCTCAATAAATTGATCAACTCCAAAAATACTTACTTTAATGCCTGGAACGGCAAGTCCTGCAATTGATTTTTGAACTGGATCATTTGCAACTGCATCATTAACAATAATTGCAGATTCAATGTTGAAGTCTCTTATCCATGTAGTTGCAACTTGTCCATGAATTAAACGATCATCAATGTTTACTAATGCTAATCCCATATTTTCTCCTTTATAAGTCTATTTCAGACTCTTCATTTGGTACGATTGGATTTATTTCTGTGCATGAATTTGCGTGTGTCTCTTTAATTCTCTCGCTGATTTCGTCTAGTGAACAATCTCTTGAAAAACATAAATCCATAAGAATTGGTAAATTAAATCCAGTAAATGCTAAGAACTCATAACCAGTAAGTTTCAATTTACTTGTGACATTAAATGGTGTACCGCCATAAATATCACAAAGAATAACAATATTCTCACAATTCTTCTTTAATTCTTGAATTGCTTGTTTCATCGAATCTTCAAATTGTTCTAATGACATACTCTCATGTAAAACAACTGCTTTTGTATTGTCTTGAGGACCTGCAATCATTTCAACAGTTTCTACTGCTGCTTTTGCAAATTCACCATGACTTGCAACAATAATTCCTATGATAACTACCCCTCCTTACTCATTTGAAAGCGCTTCATACTTCATAGTTTAGCTACAAAATAGACCTTTGCAAGAAAATAAAATAGAAATAAATAACATTTTATCTAGAAATGTTTATATTTTCCATAAATAATTCTTTGTATTTTGAAATGTAAAAAATTTCCATAGCAATTGACTCTTTTGTCTAGTACCGTTATATCATAAAAGAAAGGTTGGACTTATGAAACTTACTGGTGCAATATTTGATTTTAACGGAACACTATTTTTTGATAGCGATTATCACAACCAAGCTTGGAACCGTCTCTCTTATGAAATTAGAAATCAACCTATTACAATTGAAGAAATGAATTCAGGTTTTCATGGCGTTCCTAATGTTGAAGCTATCGAAAATTTAATTCCAAATAAATATACGATGGAACAAAAACAAGAATTATCGCAATTAAAAGAGAAAATATATCGTGATATCTGTCATGAACAGCCTTCACTTTCATTAGTTGAAGGTGCTACTCAATTATTTGATTGGTTTGTCAAAAAAGAAATTCCCTTTACAATCGCAAGTGCTTCTATCATTGAAAACATTGAATTCTTTTGTGATGTATTCAATTTAACTCATTGGATAAAGAAAGAAGATATTATTTATGATGATGGTACATATGCTGATAAAGTAGAAATGTTTAATGACGCTTTAAAAAACATTCATACCGACAAAGATCATTGTTTAATCTTTGAAGATTCTGAAAGTGGTGTTAAAAACGCAATTAAAGCTGGTTTCAAGAAAATCATTGTATTACACTATAAAGATTACAACTCCATCTTTAGTCAATACCCTGAAGTACTTTACCACGCAAATAATTTCATAGACATTCTCAATTTTTTACAAAAGGAAGATAAATAACTTATCTTCCTTTAATTTACCTTCTGATTTGATTTACGATATACCTTTGGTGTAACTCCATAATATTTTTTAAATACTTTATCAAAATATAATTGATCTTCATATCCTACTTTTTGTGCAACTTCCTTAATACGATAATCACTTATTTCTAATAATACAGCTGCCGCTTCCATTTTTCTACGAGCGATATATTTCGATAAATCTTCATTCATTTCTTTTTTAAAGACACGGCTTGTGTGAATGCCTGTAAGTCCTAATAAATTCGATAATTCATTAATTGAAATTTTACTCGTCATATTTGCATCAATGTACTGACAAATCGTTTGGGCATAGCGTTTTGATTTACTAAATTGTGTTTGAGCAATTACTTCCTTTATGACTCTCGCAATTCTTCCTAGTTCGGATGTCATCATTGTTGATGTTTCACATCGTTGAATTCCTAAAATAAAGTCATCAAATAAATGTGTTACCTCTAAATTATTATATTCAGCAATGCTTTTCATTTGTTTAAAAAGTGTTTCAAAGTAAGACATTGCATCGTCAGGTGATATGCATTCTTCTTCAAAATACTTAACAGTATTTTCAAATAAAGATTGTAATTTATCACACTCATCATTTTTAAAACATTTGATAATAATTTGATGATTTTTCATTTTTGATAAATCTACGGCATTATATTTTTTTCTAGCTTCTTCTTCGAGAAAAACACCATCACCCTCATAGAATTTATCACGATGAACTTGTAAAAGAGAATTGTAGTCGTCCAAGAAAGAATCACAACCGCGATTCATTTTTGAAAGTACGATTGAGAATTTTTGCCCAATCTTTTCTTCTAAATCATTTTTGAATATATTGAATGATTCTATAAACTTTTCTTTATCTTTTTCCTCAATTAGCGCAATCAGTGAGTGATTTTTTGTGAATAGAGTACACGAATTTTCAAACCCACCAAAATATTTAGTGCAAATTGCACTTATATTTTCTTCTAAATTTTGGCGATTACGCAAAGCCAATAAAAACATATCTTCAAACTCTGATATTGGATTATTACCTGGTGATCCATAAATTGGAAATCCTTTATTTACATATGATACATTATCCATTCTCACATAAATCATGTGATAGTCTTGTTTAATAAGGCTCAACTCAGAGTGCTTAAAAGCTTCACTTAAAATCTCTTTATTTACATTTTGATGGTCGCGAATTCCACCTAATAGATTTTTCATTTCGATTTTCCAATTCAAATTAACCGTTGCGTCTTCATCACCTTTAAAACGATTTAAGATTTCAATTAACTCTACTGGTTTAAACTGTAATCTAATTAAATAATCATCTGCTCCTGCAAGAAAAGCTTCACGTACAATTGCGTAACTTTCATCATCAGAAATAACAATGACTTTACTTGATGGATGTACCTTTTTTACAAATTGAATAAAGCTGATTCCTGCTCCATCCGATAATTTTAAATTCGTAATTACAACATCATGATTATATTCTCCAAAATAGGCCATAGCACGATCTTGACCTTGTGTAACACTAACTATTTCATACCCTAATTCATCCCAAGGAATAAAATCTTTTAAGTATTTAATCATTTGTTTTTGTCGTTCTACAATTAGAACTTTCATTTTTCTTGCCATCTTGACCTCTTTTTTTATGGAAAATGTTAACTTTTTTTATATTTATATCTAAATTTTGCATTTTTGTCAATTTTGTCTATATTTTCTAATGCTATAATCTGCTCAGAAAGTGAGTCAAATTTATGAAGAAGTCTAATAAACCGAATATCGTTGTATTCATGTCAGATCAGTTTCGTGGGGACTGTCTATCAATATTGAATCATCCTGATGTGAAAACCCCTTATCTAGATACTTTGGCAGCTGAAGGCCAATTATTTGAAAATGCTTATTCTGCTTGTCCTACCTGTATTCCTGCACGTGCAATCATGTTTACTGGTAAAAGCCAACGTAAAACAAAACGTGTTGGTTATGAAGAATGTATAGATTGGAATTATGAACATATGCTTGCAGAAGAATTATCAAATGCGGGCTATCAAACTCAATGTGTTGGAAAAATGCATGTTCATCCTCCTCGTTTATCGTGTGGATTTCAAAATGTAAAACTCCACGATGGTTATATTGGCCATTATCGTCGTTATAATACCCCTTACTGGCAACATCAAAATGTGTGTGATGATTATATGTATTTCTTGAAATCACACCTTGGTCCTAGCGCCGATGTCAATGAAAGTGGTGCAGAGAATAATTCTTGGATTACTGCTCCATGGCCTTATGAAGATCGTTATCACCCAACTAATTGGGTGGTTGATGAAAGCATTCGTTTCTTAGAAACTAGAGATCGTACAAAGCCATTCTTCTTAATGAGTAGCTTTGTACGTCCTCATCCTCCTTTTGATGCACCAAAAGCCTACCTTGATATGTACATCAATAAGGACTTAAAGATGCCAGAAGTGGGCGATTGGGTAAATAAAGAACGAACTGAAAAAAATGGATATATCATGGATTCAGCTGATGGATGTAATGATGAAGAATTAAAACATCAAGCACTTGCAGGATACTATGCATGCATTACTCATCTTGATCATCAAATTGGTCGTTTAATAACTGCTTTAGAAAATGATGAAAGCTACAATAATACAATTATTCTCTTTATTAGCGATCATGGTGAATTACTCTTTGACAACAACACATTTAGAAAAACACTCCCTTACCAAGGCAGTATCAATATTCCATGTATCTTCCATATTGGAAAAGATCTCGCAAAAACAACACCATTCGTTTCAGATAATTTATTTGAACTAAAAGATGTAATGCCTACACTATTAGACTTTGCGGATATTCCTATCCCGCTTGACGTAGATGGTATTTCATTCAAGAAAAAAATCTTAACGAAAGAGGAAATCAATCGTACCTATATTCATGGTGAACATACTGGATCGCCTTATATCGCAAATCAATATATCGTTACCAAAAAAGATAAATTTATTTGGTTTACACAACGTAACGAAGAACAATATTTTGATTTAGAACATGACCCAAAAGAATTACATAATCTTATTCATGATCCAAAGGTACAAACACGTATTACTGAATTACGAAATATCTTAATAAAAGAACTTGCGGATCGTGAAGAAGGATATAGTGATGGCAAAAAACTTATTCCTCACCAACCTATGATTCACTATCTACAAAATAAGTATTAAGGAGCATTGCTCCTTTTTATTTTAAATAATTCTTTCCATCTCTCTATCAGGCTTGTAAAATATTAATATAAGGAAATGTATTCCAGTTATCTATGTGAATATAGGATACTATTATGATGATAGAACTCATTAATGCTCAGAAAATTGTCGACCGTCTCATTTCTATCCTTGGGAAAAATATAAACATCATGAATACAGATGGCGTCATTATTGCCAGTGGCGAGCCAAAGCGTTTAAGCATGATACATATGGGCGCAAAACAAGCAGTTGAACATAATCAAGAAGTAGTGATTAATCAACAAAATATCCATGATTTCCCTGGTTGTAAAGAAGGCATCAATATCCCTATTAAACTATATGATCAAATTATCGGTGTAGTAGGTATAACTGGAGAAATTGATGAAGCAAGATTAATCGCAATCACGATTAAAGAACTTGTAGAATTAATGATGAATGAACAACTTGCTAATCGTGAGGCTTTACTTTCTAAAGAAGCCAGCGAAGCTTTTCTTCGAAACTCAATTGAAGGAAGAATAAAAGTTGATGCTCCTGCACAATATAATCTACTTTATTTATTAAAAGTTGATGTTGAACAATTTACATCATTTGCTTTTCAAAATCTTAGACAAGATATTGTTTCTTTCATGTTAGAAAAAAAATCTGTTGCTCTTTATCTAAACTCTTCAATCTTTGTAATTTTTTCAAACTACGATATTGTTGAAGATATGCATCGAGTAATAACCGAAAATCATCATCTCCAATTTACATTGATCAAATCAATCTCTTGTACAAATGTGACAGACTATTATGATAGCTATGCTGTGGCAAAAGAAGTAATGAAAACAGTATCCACTCATCAATACTTTGATGTTAAAGACTTGAGTCTTGATTTCATTCTGAGTTATATACAGCCCCATAATGTTCACCTTTTATTGAAAACAACGGGTATCAATTTTAAAAACGAAAAACAGTTTAACAAAATGGTTGAACTTGCACAAGCCATGATTCAGGAAAATATGAATATGAATAAAGTCGCACAACGCTTATTTTTACATCGTAATACAATCATAAAACGCTTGGAAAAAATTCAAATTGTTACAGGGCTTGATCTATGTGATTGTATGACATGTCTTAAAATAATCATCATCTCAAAATTATTGGGCAAAACAAACAAAGTTTCGTCCTATTCTACCCTTTAAAAGTAGTTGATTCGTACATTGAATCGCTACTTTTCTTTATTTATAATGAATAGTAAGAAGAGGTATCTTATGAAATTACTTATTGCATGTGATTCGTTCAAAGGCACTTTATCATCGCATGAAATTGGCACAATTATTTCTAATAATTTATATTCCATTTCGCCACAAATAGAAGTAGAGGTTGTACCTCTTGCAGATGGTGGAGAAGGAACACTAACTTGTTTAACAAATCAAGATTCGATATTCCACGAAATCAATGTGTGTGGTGTTAATCAAGTTCGTGTGAAAGCCAAGATTGCATTTGATAAAGATACCGCAATCATCGAAATGGCACAAGCCAATGGAATTACCCTTTCTAAAATATTAGATCCCTTTTCAGCGGCAACAACAGGTTGTGGTGAACTCATACAGTATGCGTTAAATCAAGGTTACCGTAAATTTATTATTGGTCTTGGTGGTAGTGCTACAAATGATTTAGGATTAAGTATGTTGGAATGTTTGGGTATACGTTTTTACTCGAATCATGAAATTATTCATCCTTTATTAATGAACTTTGAAAAAATTGATGCGATTGATTTTTCTAACTTTGACTCCAGAATTCACGAATCAGAATTCATTATTGCCAGTGACGTAAAAAATCCACTTACAGGCACACAGGGTGCAACCGCCATTTTCGGTCCACAAAAAGGATTACGAAAAGATGAAATCGATTTTGTAGACTCTCAATTATTACGGCTAGCAAAGCTATTATGTTCAAGTCTATCAATTCCATTTACCGAAGAACCTGGCGATGGTGCAGCTGGTGGTTTAGGATTCACATTTAGAAATTGCTTCAATGCCCAGATGAAACATGGTATTGGACTTATCTCTGATATTCTTCATCTTGAAGATAAAATTAAGAAAGCTGATCTTATTATCACAGGTGAAGGAAAAATGGACTTACAAACATTACAGGGAAAAGCACCATATGGTGTCTTAACTCTCGCAAAGAAACATAATAAAAAAATCATTGGACTTTGTGGTTGTGTTGAAAATAAAGAAGAATTGTTAAATGCTGGATTTGATGCAATTTATCCCCTTGTTGATGAAGTAACGACCTTCACATCCGCAACAACAAATCCACTTGAAGTAATAGAAAAAAGATTACAACAAATAATGGAGGATCTAAAACATGAGTAAAATTGAAATTGAAGTTGAATTCCCAGATTTTAAAATTGTTGATTTTCATTTACACTTTCCAATAACACAAGATGATTGGCTAAAACCCTATCGTGATCGTTATATCCAAGAGAATGGACAAAATAAGTGGGATGAATTACAAGCACTCAACGATGCACAACCCTCTTGGCTAAGAGACTGGTGTTTTCCTACTCCTGAAGAAACAAGTGATAATATCGAAGAAGTTGCTCATCGCTGGTTTGCAGAAGTTAATCGCTATCCAATTGAAAAAGTCTTTTTTGTGACAGGTGGTACCAATGAAATATTAAGTGATGTTATCAAAATGCATCCAGATAAATTTGCTGGATTTGCTCATCACTATATAAAAGATGAGGATGCTGATTTAAAACTTAGAAATGCTATATGTAATCAAGGACTTGTTGGCTACAAAATTCTTGGACCAGTTGTTGATATTCCATTAAATGATCGACAATTCGATAAAGTATGGGCAGTATGTGATGAACTCAAACTTTCTGTTCTTGTACATTTTGGTATTCTTGGTGGTGGAAGTGGAATAGTCAGTGGACCAAATATGTCACCACTTGTATTAGGTGAAGTTGCAAAACGATTCCCAAATATTAATTTTATTATTCCTCATTTTGGATGCGGTTATACAAATGATTTACTCCAACTATGTTGGGCATGTCCAAATGTTTATGTTGATACTTCTGGTAATAATTTATGGACAAAGTGGACAATGGAATCATATACTCTCGAACAACTCTTTCAAAAATTCTATAGTACTATTGGTCCTGATAGAATCATCTATGGAAGTGATTCTGAATGGTTCCCTCGTGGATATGCAATTCGTTACTTCTTGGATCAATATCGTGCATGTAAAAATTTAAATATTCCAAATGAAGATATTAAAAAAATATTTAGAGAAAATGCACTGCGATTGGTAAAACGACCATGAAAAAAATACTAACTGTTCCTTCAATACTTGAAGATGAAGAAATTATTCTTTGCGGAAATCATTCGATTGCATTACCACATATAGATACTCACGCAAACATATATTCATTAAATGGATTACTTATGTCTACAAATTCACTGATTGAATTTAAAGGACAACCTTTATTCAAACATCATTTATGTATAAATGATTCAGAAATAAATTTAAACTTTAATTATTATGCACATGATTTTATCCCAACATTTGAGTATCAAGATGAATCATGCGAAATTGAATGTAGTTTATTTGCCCCTGAAGGTTATCAAGGTGCTGTATTCGAAATTAATGTTCATGCAAAAAAAGATATTCATCTGAGTTATGAATTTATTGAAAATTTAACTGAAGCTACACGCACACTTTTTAGAACATATCCTCTCAATGTAGAAATCGCAAGATTCTATAACAAATGGACAAATACAAATGTAGTTGAGTATCGTCATGGTGGTGCACTTTGTGCTATTAGTTATAATCATGATTATGAAGAAGAAATTCAATTGTGTCCAAATGAATCCCACATCATTACATGCATTGTAACGATAGGAATTGATGCGGATGGTGCGACTCTTCATAACATGGATATGCAAAGAAGAGGAAGTAAAAAACTGAAAGAAGAATTCATCAAAGTTTTAGATGAACGTCATCTTGATATAAGTAATGAATCGTTATCAAAATTAGTTAATTTAAACCTTAATATGTGTTATTACTTTTCATTAAGTGAAACTCTTGATACAAAAGAATTAGTCGCAATGACTTCAAGAAGTCCACGTTATTATGTATCTAGCGCATTTTGGGCACGTGATGTTTATTTATGGGCATTCCCAAGTATTGTTTTGGCGAACAGAAAAAAAGCCAGAGAACTATTAAATCTTGGATATACCCGTTATCGAAAAAATAGTGCTTATCATGCATTGTACATTAATGGAAATATTTTATATCCTGGCTTTGAATTAGATGAGTTAGTAAGTGTTATTATTGCTACTGAAAAATATATAGAAATGACTCATGATGACACTATTCTAGAAATACCAGAATATAAAGATACAGTTAAAGAAATTCTTTCACAATTAGAAGATTGGTATGAACCGTCATTAGGTTTATATCGAACGGAGCTAAATCCTAGTGATGATCCACTTACCAATCAATTCCTATGCCATGATAATACATTAGTCTATAGAATGTTTGAGTTTATTCATGATGACCGTGCAGAAATCTTAAAACAAAATATTCTCAAACACTTTGTGAAAGACAATATCTTTGTCTATGCTCTTGGTGATCAGGGTGAAGTAGAAATCTATGACAACCCTCCTGGTTCACTCATCACACTTCCATATTATGGCCTCATTGATAAAAATGATGAACGTTACAAAAATACATTAAATAAATACTTCAGTACAAACAATAACTATTATTATGAAGACGTTTACTTTGGTCAGGGTTCTGAACATGCTCCTTATATATGGCCTATGAGTTTATGCAATCATCTTCTCGCAAATGGATATAATGAAAAAATCATGGCATGTTTTGAAACGATGAAATTAGACAATGGATTTGCATGCGAAACAATTGATGCGAAAACATCAAAAGCTAAAACAGGTGCTGCCTTTGCGACATTTGCAGGTTATCTTGCTTATTCAATTTATAAGGTATCCCATCATGATTAAGTACGTTGATAAACATTGTGAAGGTATTTCATTTAATCAGTTAAGTGATGGTTGTTCAATTTTAATTCAACCTAATTTTATCGAACTTTATATCAATAAAAAATTTCAGTTTACACAATACAAAGTCAATGATGGAAATCCTATTAATATAGTTAGATATCAAGATTTGAATCTAGCAGTTATTCTAGGTGATGATGTACTTGTACCAGAAATTGGTCGTTACCTTGCATGTAAGAAAGTCGATTTCGTATTATGTATTGATCAAAATAATCAAGTAAATGATTTAATGCTTGGTCCATGGAATATGGCTCAAAGCAACTGTATGTACGTAGGTTATTATTCAAACGATTTCCTTCTTTTTGCACCTTGTGATTTAACTTTAAATTATTGTGGACAATTAGAGGAGGGAGAGTTAAGTCGACATAATCTTGATAAGGCTTATCGCTCATTTCCAATTTTAGATAGTTTAAATCCTATTTTATATGAGGAACAATGGTGAAGTTATGATATCTAAATTTAATAATTATATGCATTCAAAATTTAAAGTAAAGTCAACCCCAATAACAATTCAAAATTTCTCTAATACTAATATCGTAAGTGCTGTTAACTTTAAGGTGAAGAAATATCACTCTATGCAAGACTACCAACATGATGTGGAAAGTTACTTTATAGAAGCAAAACGTCAGAACAGTTCACTCCTTTGTTTTCCTGAATTGTTTGGAATGATACCTCTATTGTTTATTCCATTTGTGCGTACATTTCTATTCAAGAAATCTTCTAAAGTATCCTCAGACACAACCGATTCAAAAGAAATATCTATTTTAAATCTTTTAAAAAAATTTGATTACTATCAAGAATCACTGCTCTTACTCCAACATTTAGCCATGAAATATAAAATATATGTTTGTAGTGGTTCGATGTTTGTGGTTGAAGACAATAAGATATACAATCGCCAGCACTTGGTGTCACCTGAAGGTGAACTACTCGGCTTTCAAAACAAACTTCATTTAGTTGATATGGAAAAACAATTTGGTTTAACCGCCGGGGATGATCTTAAAACATTTGATTTACCTTTTGGAAAATTATGTATGCCTATTTGTATGGATGCATCTTATTTTGAAACACTTAGAATCGCTAAGAAAAAGGGCTGTACAATTATTGCACTACCGATTGCGAATATGGAAGAGTACAACTACTATCTAGCATTACGTGGACTCGATATGCGAATGAAAGAAGTCATGATGAACGGTATTAAAAGTCCACTCATTCTTGACGGTGCAATTAAAATCACAGGGGTGACAACACTTTTTCAAAATGGCGCCATTATTGAATCAACAACAACGAAAAAAGTTATTTCAATGAAATTGACCAATCATTTGAATCCAGATATTCAATGTCATGAAAGCATTAAAAATCAATTATTCAATGAGTACAAAAAAATAAAAGGAGAACCACTTTATGAATAAGTTAAAAGATTTTGCTTACTCGCTTGCAAATTTCTCAGGGGGAATTGTAAGTTATGCAGTTGGATCATTCTACATGTTTTTCTATGTCGATCAATTAGGTTTAAGTGCGAGTTATTATGCACTTGCAATGCTTATCTATGGAATTTGGAATGCCATTAATGATCCACTTGCTGGTTATTTCTCTGACCGTACCAAATCACGCTGGGGAAGAAGAAAGCCCTATATTATGTTTGGTGCTATTCCGCTTGCAATTTCATTCATGCTTGTGTTCATGCCTCCCCAATTCGCACTTGATAATCAAACAACACTATTCTTGTATTTCTTATTTGCTATGTGCTTATACGATACCTTCTTTACTATTGTTATGTTGAACTGGTCAGCTGCCTTGCCTGAAATGTATAACGATGAGAAAAATCGTTCTCGTGTTGGTGGTATTTCTCAAATCCTAGGTGTTATAGGAGCTGTTGGTGCAACTTTATTAGTCCAACCTATCGTCAATGCCTTTGGATATGCAACGATGTCTATTATCTTCGCAATTGTTTCCGCCGTTACTATGCTGATTTCAGTTTATGGTATTCATGAAAAGAAAGAAAACATGGAAGAAGAACCGTTAGGCCTTATTGAATCTTTTAAACAAACATTCTCAAGTAAAGCTTTCATCATTTGTGTATCGAGTGTTTTACTTCTTGAAACTGGAAAAATTCTAATTACATCTAGTATGCCTTTCTATACTGGCTATGTTTTAGGTAATGATTTAGGTGTTACTATCATCATGGGTGCTATGTTCATTTCATCGATGATTTTCACTCCACTTATTGTTAAACTAGCTAGTAAGATTGGTCCTAAGAAAACATATCAGCTTTCAATTGCTTTATATTGTCTAGGTACTCTGGGCTTCTTTGTAGCTCCTAACATTATCGTTGTTGCTATTATTTCATTATTTCTTGGTTTTGCCGTAAGTGGTTCAATGATTATGCCTAATGTATTATATGGTCAAATCATTGATGAAGATCAAATTCGTACAGGCAAACGAAGAGAAGGGTCTTATTACGGAATTAATGCACTTATCATGCGTATTAGCATTGTTATTCAAGGGTTTATAAGTGCCTTTATTCTAGATTCTACAGGATATATCGCAAATGCAACTTCACAACCAAGTGAGGCATTACTTGGATTTAGATTCCTTATGGGATTAGCACCATGTGTATGTTTTATACTTGCATTTATCGTAATAAAGTTTTATCCTTTCTTTGGCGAAAAGCTTCAAGAGCTTAGAGAGAAGAGTGCAAAATTGAATGATATTCATTAGTATACTAATCCTATTGCTTCTATTTATCCTATACAGTGTTTTAGGAACAAATAAACGTGCAAAGTCATTAGAATCATTAAAGGGAATCTACTATCATCGTGGTTTTTATGATAATAAAAAAATTGCTGAAAATAGTATGAAAGCCTTTGAAAAATGTATAAATAAAGGCTATGGTATCGAATTAGATGTTCAACTTACAAAAGATAAACAAGTTGTTGTTTTCCATGATGATGACCTTAAAAGAATGTCTAACTCATCTTTAATTATTAAAGAGACCACCTATGATGATTTACTTCAATTTAATCTTCTCAATACAATGGATAAAATACCATTATTTGAAGATGTATTAAAACTCAATCATGGTACAGTTCCCATTTATATCGAAATTAAAGATTTTAGTATGAACTTCAAAGAGTTAGTGAATATGACATTACAATTAATGGAAAAATATCCTGGTAATTATTATGTATGTTCATTCAATGTTATTGCGATTATTTACCTAAGAAAATTAAATCCAAAAATCTTACGTGGTGTTATTTCACAAAATTTCAAAAATGAAAAATATCCTAAGTTTTTAGGATTTATATTACAAAATATGTTTCTCAATTTTTTAGCAAAACCAGATATTATTAGTTATGGTTATAATGAAATTAACTGGTCTGTACGTTTGAATAAGTTATTCAAAAGAACACTTGCTGGTTGGGCTATAGAAAATCAAGAAAAATTTGATGAGTACAAAAACTTCTACGATATTCAAGTAATTGAATTATTTGAACCAAAATAACTGTTACTGAAAATCATTCTCCATTTGAAGAATGATTTTTTATTATTTATCACTCATCATCAACTATAAAATAGCAGTATTGAATTCCATCAATTCACAATAAAACTCCGCCTTCAGATATTTATCTTAATAACGGAGTTCAAACTATGCTTACTATTTTTTCTTATTCATCTAAATCTGTCGCAATTAATTCACCTTTTCTGACTTCTACTTCATAGCCATCTGCAATTAATTTTTGAACAAGACTTTCTTTGTGAGCTTGGTTAAGTGTTTCCATGACAATAGTTACTGAACAACGATGTTTTAATACTTCATTCGATAAACGATCATGTTCTACGGTAATGATATTAGCTCCTGATTCTGAAAGAGTATCGATAACGCGTTTTAGATTTCCTGGCTTATCTGTGAGGCGGAATGAAATTGTACATCTTCTTCCTGTCTTAATTAAACCTAAATCAATAATCTGTGCTAAATAGTTTACGTCGATATTTCCTCCTGATAATAAAGCTACTGTTTTTTTACCTTCAATATCAACTTTATTAAAAAGTGCTGCCGCTGCTGCCGTTGCTCCGGCACCCTCAGCTACAAGTTTTAGTTTTTCTAGGAGCATTAAAATTGTTGCGGATATTTCTTTGTCATTTACTAATACTACACCGTCTAAATATTCTTTACAAATATCATAAGTTTTAACTCCTGGCTTTTTAACCGCAATTCCATCTGCCATTGTATTTACTTCACATTCTGTGATTTTTTTCTCTTCTATTGATACTTTCATACTTGGCGCATGTTTTGCTTGAACGCCATACACTTTACATGATGGTTTTAAAGATTTAATTGCATATGCAATACCCGCTGCAAGACCTCCCCCACCAATTGGTATGAGTACAACTTCAACATCTGGCATTTTTTCTATTATTTCTAGTCCGATTGTGCCTTGTCCTGCCATGACAATCTCATCATCAAATGGTTCTATAAATACACTACCTGTTTTCGCAACTAATTCCTTTGCATATTCATAAGCATCATTGAAGGTATCTCCAACAAGTTCTACATTAACTCCATAACTACGTGTTGCCTCTATCTTTGATAAAGGTGCTGTCGCTGGCATCACAATAGTTCCCTTGATCCCCATATCTTTACAAGCATACGCTACACCTTGAGCGTGATTCCCTGCACTTGCTGCTACAACACCACTCAACTTTTCCTCGGGTGTAAGCTTACTTAACTTGAAATATGCTCCTCGTAATTTAAAAGCACCTGTTTTTTGAAGATTTTCTGCTTTTATCCACAGTTTATCATGTAATGTCACCGCATCAATAAGTGGTGTACTATTTAAAATTGGTTTTAAAACTGCTTTGGCTTCTTGAATCATTTCTAATTTCATTACAGCACCTTCTTTTCCATTTTTATTTTACTTTATTTCAAAAATGATTAGTACTCTTTTTTGAATTAAATTTTTGTACTATTTGGCAATTATTCATAAAATATTTCTTGCAATTTTTGAAAACATCTTTAAAATTAATCTAGAAGTGCAAGGAGGATTCATGATGACTTATAGTAATAGAGCATTTAAACACTATAAATATTCAGAAAATGCCTTTGACATTTATTTTCATCGTTATACATAAAGCTGTTAACATTTGTTATCAGCTTTTTTTTGGAAATGATTAAGTTTACACGGGAGGTAAAATTATGCCAAAAAGAAATGATCTTAAAAAAGTATTAGTAATCGGTTCCGGTCCAATTATTATTGGACAAGCTGCAGAGTTTGATTATGCGGGAACTCAAGCATGTTTAGCTTTAAAGGAAGAAGGATATGAAGTAGTCTTAATTAACTCAAATCCAGCTACAATTATGACTGACACAAACATGGCAGACAAAGTCTACATGGAACCACTAACATTGGAGTATGTAGCTAGAATCATCCGTATGGAACGTCCAGATGCAGTTGTTCCTGGTCTTGGCGGACAAACTGGATTAAATCTTGTTATGCAACTTCATAACAAAGGAATTCTTGATGAATGCCAAGTTGAAATTCTTGGAACATCCATTGAATCAATTCAAAAAGCAGAAGATAGAGAATGTTTCAAAGACATGTGCATTGCTATTAACGAACCCGTTATCGCTTCAAAAATCGCAAATAATTTAGAAGAAGGAATACTTGCAGCAAAAGAAATTGGTTATCCCCTTGTTCTTCGCCCAGCTTTTACCCTCGGCGGTACTGGTGGCGGATTTGTAGATACGGAAGAAGAATTCATTGAACTCATGAATCATGCATTAGTATTAAGTCCTGTTCATCAAGTGCTGGTTGAAAAAAGTATAAAGGGTTATCAAGAAATTGAATTTGAAGTTATGCGTGATAAAACTAATAAAGCCATTGCAATTTGTGATATGGAGAATATGGATCCTGTAGGTATTCATACTGGTGATTCAATTGTATTTGCACCTTGCCAAACCTTGACACAAGAACAACTGACAACGTTAAAACAAAGTGCATTGAAAATTATACAAGAACTAAAAATCGAAGGTGGCTGTAATGTCCAATTTGCATTAGAACCAAACACTTGTAATTATTTCTTAATTGAAGTTAATCCACGTGTTAGTCGTTCAAGTGCATTAGCATCTAAAGCAACAGCATACCCAATTGCACGTGTTACTGCAAAAATTGCGATTGGATTAACACTTGATGAAATTGATATTAATGGAATTCCTGCATCCATTGAACCTGCGATAGATTATATTGTCGCTAAAGTTGCACGCTTTCCTTTTGATAAGTTTGAACAAGCAAATAATCATCTATCTACACAAATGAAAGCTACTGGTGAAGTGATGAGTTTAGGGCAAAGCATCGAAGAATGCCTACTAAAAGCTATTCGTGGTCTTGAAGCTGGTGCCACTTATCCTAACAAAGAAAAATTCACCAATATGAATAGCAGTGATTTAATAACCTATATTACTACGCCTACTGATGATCGTTTGTTTGCATTATTTGAAGCATTAAGAAAAGGTGTATCTATTGATACAATTTGTGAAGCAACAAAAATCACCAAATATTTTATTGAATGCATTCAGACAATCATCCAATTTGAAAAGAAACTACACGCAAATAAAAATGATATTGAAATTCTACGCGAAGCAAAAAAATTATCAGTTGCAGATAGCTATATTGCAAAATGTTGGGGATGTAGTGAATATGATATTTATAAGTTAAGAGAAAAAAATAATTTATATCCACATTATCGTATCGTTGATAATGTTAAGTACCAACAACAATATGTGCCTTACTTCTATTCAACATATTCCAAGGAAGATGAAAATAGAGTTACAACAAATAAAAAAGTTATTGTTCTTGGAAGTGGTCCTATTCGTATCGGACAAGGAGTAGAATTTGATTATTCAACAGTCCATGCAATTTGGGCAATCAAGGAACTTGGTTATGAAGCTATCATTATCAACAACAATCCAGAAACTCTTTCTACTGACTTCACCGTAGCAGATAAACTATATTTTGAGCCATTAACTATTGAAGATGTGATGAATATTATTCATACTGAAAATCCTGAAGGAGTCATTGTTACCCTCGGTGGACAAACAGCAGTAAATTTAGCAGCAAAGCTTGCGCAACATAATGTAAAGATTATTGGCAGTGATACAATAGCCATTGAACGTGCTGAAAATAGAGATTCATTTGAAAAAATAATGACTCAACTTCAACTAAATCAGCCAAAAGGAAAAGCTGTATTCGCAATTGAAGAAGGCATCAAAATTGCGAATGAAATTGGCTATCCAGTTCTTGTCCGTCCTAGTTATGTTTTAGGTGGTCGAGCAATGCAAATCGTTAATGATGACGAGCAATTAAGAACATATCTTACAACTGCTGTGCATATTGATGAAGAACAACCTGTACTTGTTGATAAATATATCATTGGTAAAGAATTAGAAGTTGATGCAATATCAGATGGAAAAGATGTATTCATTCCCGGGATTATGGAGCATGTTGAAGAAACCGGTGTACATTCTGGGGATTCTATTAGTGTTTATCCAACATTCTCAATTTCAAATAAAGTAAAAGATACCATTACAACCTATACAAATAAACTTGGTCTTGGTCTTGGTATCATTGGTTTGTTCAATATTCAATTCATTGTGGATGAAGATGAAAAAGTCTATGTCATTGAAGTAAATCCTCGATCATCAAGAACTGTGCCATTTCTTTCTAAAGTTACTGAAATTCCACTAGCTAATGTTGCGACGAAAGTAATGCTTGGATATTCATTAAAGAGTCAAGGATATGGAACATTTGTAGAACCCGCAAAAGAAAGATGGTTTGTAAAAGTTCCAACATTCTCTTTTGCAAAAATTAGAGGACTAGATGCTTATCTATCTCCTGAAATGAAATCTACTGGTGAAGTCATAGGCTATGATGACAGTTTGAATCGAGCTCTTTATAAAGCTCTTCAGGCAAGTGGTTCTACTGTATCAAACTATGGAACAATCTTTGTCACTATCGCTGATAAAGATAAAAACTATGCACTACCACTAATTAAGCGTTTCTATAAACTAGGTTTCAATATTGAAGCTACCTATGGTACTGCTGAATTCTTAAAAAGAAATGGTATCAAGACACGTGTTAAAGAAAAGATAAGTAACGGTTCAAATCAAATTCTTGAATCATTACAAAAAAGACATATTACCTACGTTGTGAATACTGTTTCTCATGAAAGTAATCATGCCCAACAAGATGGTATTGAAATTAGAAAAGCTGCTGTGGAAAATGGAATTACAATGTTCACATCATTATCAACTGTGAATGTATTATTAAATGTATTAGAAGAAATAACAGTAGGTGTTAGTACAATCAATTCTAAATAGTTTAAAGGCATATCCATTTGAGAGGATATGCCTTTTATTATCAATATTTTATTTCTTCATAAATTTATTTAAAAATGATAAACATATTTCATTGATTTCTATCAATGTTTCTTGTGGATTATTTTTTGTATGACCACCATCTAATAGCATTGTTAAAAATGGTGATGACAAAGATAAATCTGTTAGTGAAAAATGTCCAATGCCTTTTAAATAAACGTTTTGAATTGTTTCGGATTCTATATCTAAAAGTTTAGCATTCTCTTCATATTGTTTCCAATTTCTTAAATTTTTCCATGATTCATCTGAATAAATATTTAGCACCGGAATTGGATAATCTGATTGTTCAAAAATAAAATTTCCTTTTTCATCTACACTTTTTATATCTGCAAGAAATGGAGCTTCCAAGGATATAACGGCAGATATATCATCTCTCTGCCTACCTACACCTAACACTGCAGAACCTCCTAGCGAGTGACCAATTAATCCAATCTGTGTCGTATCAATATACTTATATACATCAAGTTCTTCACTCTTATTAGATACATTCTCAATAATTGTATCTAATACCAAATTAATGTCTCCCGAACGAATATCCATCCATTTTTTAAAATGAGTGAACGATTCTTCTGGTTTCTTTTGAGGATTCTCTGATGCAATTTCTTTCATGAATTCACTACTTACCCGAACTGTTTTTCCATTTGATAGTTTTGTGGAAAAACATTGATATGTATGATCAATACTAACAACAATGTATCCATGACTTGCCAATTCACGATAAAGAGTTAGATTGCTCTCTTTTACTCCAAAACTTCCATGTGAAAATAGTATAAGTGGATATTTCTGATTCTCCTCCTGTTTTTGAGGATACCAAAATGTAACTGGCAATTCTCGATAACTTCCATCACTAGTGTATATCTCAACTCTTTTTGTATCTTTATAAAAAGTACTTTCTTCACTAATATCATACTTTCCTGTAGTTTCAATTAATGGAACTTTAGGAAACAATAGCAACCAACCCGTACAAATCAACAAGATGAAAGATAAAAAAGCACAAATATATCCAAGAGGAACACGATTCGATTTTTGAAAAACGCAATAAATAATAAATAAGAGTTCCAAGATTATTGCACTTAATAAAATTAAACTTCTTGTTTTCATAGTTACTTCCTTTTTTTACTAGATAGTTCGTCTAATAATACTCCCTCTTGTATCAAAAATGCATTGGCAGCATTATTAACGAGTTTCATTACTTCTTTTTGCGATGTCTTAATCATTCCAATAGCAATTAGTGTTGCAATTCCATATGTATAAACAATTGTATTTTGTAAATATCTACTCGCCTTCTTTTTAGAAATTTCTAAGTCTTTTGATATTCTTTTTATTAATTCAATATTTTCTTCATCATTGATGAGCATCTCTAAATTATCTGCTGGTGATCCCATATAACCTTCCAAATAAAGAAAACGAAATAGGTTAGGTTCTTCTAATGCAATTTGCACAAATCCTGTTCCTACTTGTTTGAAAGCTTCAATTGAATTTCCATCTTTAGGTTCCATTTTAGTATTCGCATATGCTAAAGCGTATTGTGCTAATGCTTTACGCAATCCATCCATATTTTCAAAATGCCATACCAAAGGTTGTGTTGAACATCCAATCTCTTTTGATAATGTTTTTATATTTACTGATGCAAACCCATCTCGAATCAACATTTCTAGCGCCACTTGTAAAATCACTTCTTTTGATATTTGTATTTTTCTAGCCACAATAAAACCTCTTTTCCATAAATACAATTATATAAACATGTTTATATTATGATTAATGTCATTGAATTTGTCAACAATATAAAAAATGTAGAAACAAAATATTGTTTGTATCTACATTTAAATTTATTTGATGTTTATATTACTATTTTTATTTTGTATCCCTAATCAGTTTTTCATGCATCACAAACATTAATATAAGTAATCCAGTCAAATATACTGGTAATAGAGCTACATTGATATAGTTCGCAATTAATCCAAACAAAGGTGGCATAATGCATGCGCCTACATAAGCCGAAGCCATTTGCACACCAATTACTGCTTGCGATTTGTCTTTACCGAAATGTTTTGGTGTTGAGTGAATAATAGATGGATATACCGGAGCACAACCGAAACCAATTATAATTAATCCCACAAGTGCTGCTTGTTCACCTAAAGGAAGTAATAATGCTAGTACACCTATCGCAATAACCCCTAAACCTAAGCGAATCATTTGTGAATCATTAAATTTCATTGTAAGAAAACCACTTAGTGCTCTTCCTACTGTGATACCTACATAAAATAAACTCGCAAAACTTGCAGCTGTTTCAGGATGAATTTGCCAATGTAATACAAGATAACTACTTGCCCATAAACCAGTTGTTGATTCAAGTGCACAATAACAAAAGAAAGTAACCATTACTGCTTTAGCACCTGGAAATTGTATAATTTCTTTTAACTTAAGTGGCTTTTTATTTACTTCTATTTCTTCAATGATATTGTCACTTTTTTGTTTTTTCCACAATGGTAAACTAAACAACAAAATTGCTGTTAAAACTAGTTGAAGAATTGATACAATTCTAAATCCATCGCTCCATGTTTGCCCACCTGTTAGTGCATATCCCATAATATATGGACCTAATGATGCTCCAACTCCCCACATACAATGTAACCAGCTCATATGCCGACTCTTGTAGTGAAGTGCAACATAATTGTTCAATGATGCATCTACACTTCCTGCACCCAGCCCATAGGGTATTGCCCAAAGACATAGTGATAAAAATGAACGGCTTATTGAGAATCCAAATAATGCTATTGCTGTCATTAAGACACTAAATAACGTTACTTTGCCTGTTCCCAGTTTTTTAGTTAAACGGTCACTTTGAAGACTTGATATGATTGTACCTAATGCAATAATTATTGTTATTAATCCTACTGCCGATAACGGTACAGAAAATTCTTTATACATAATTGGCCATGCAGATCCTAGCAATGAATCTGGTAGTCCCAAACTAATGAATGCTAAATAAATGACAGCTAATAGTAATTGAAACATACAAACCTCCCCATGATAAGTTCATTTCAAGAATATCGTATTCTAATATAAGAAACAACTTATTTTTCATTAATAGAATTTTGTTTCTTTTAATTTATCAAATTATTTAAATTCTAGAATGAATATGAAATCAGCCAATCTTTTATTTGAACAAAGGTTCAATATATTTCTCTATTAATTCAATTCGATCTTTGCATCGTGGTTTAAAATATCCTCTAATCGCAATAACCAATTCTTTTTCTTTATTCACATAGATTACATTACCGCCATCACCAACTGCCGCAAAACCATTTTTCATTATCCACCATAAGTAACCATAACCTAGATTTTGTTTTTCCCATCGACTATGTTCACTTGTACTTTCTTTTATCCAAGTTGATGAAACAATTTGTTTATTTTCCCAAACTCCATCATTGAGATAAAGCTGGCCTATCTTTGCCATATCTCTCGTTGATAAAGACAAGCCCCATCCTGCCGTATTCGTTCCTTGTTCATCCATAATCCAAACACTAGTTTCTTTGGCTTTGTGATATTTCATGTGTTCCTCTTTGTCTTTAAGAATCATTGTTTTTTCTACTTTAATTCCAAGAGGTTCAAATAAATTTTCATTCGCAAAATCATAAACTGATTGTCTTGTTGTTCTTGCCAATATGCCTGTTAGAATATCTGGTCCAATCATTGGGGTATATCTAAATGTTCCAATTGGTTTTTTTCCACCTAAATAATCTAGTGAACTTTTTACCCAATCATTACTTGAAAAATGTTTTGTATATGGTGCAAAAATATATTTATAGGGAGCTGTCATGGTTAGTAAATTTTCTAATGTTACAGTTTGAATTGTTTTCTCTCCCCTTTTTATTTTATAATCCGGGAAATAATTTAATACCTTTTCTTGTACTCCCTTAATATATCCTTTATCAATTGCAATCCCAATACAAATAGAAACAATACTCTTAGTAGCTGAAAAAATATGACTTGAACTATTTACATCGGCTCCATTGAAATAATTCTCATATTCCATTTTTCCATTCTTTATAATTATGATTCCTGCAGTGTTTTCATAATCTTGAAGAATGTGCTGATTTAACTCATCAATCATTTTTTGATGCATTTTATTTCCTCCTTATTTAGTTGAAGGATATCCTTAACTGAATGATAAGTTCATTAAAAATTGATTTCAAGCACTTTTTTAAAAACTTAAATATTTAAAAAAGTCACGACAAGATGTCATGACTTTACGGTATTACTTTATACGCAATATTCATTAAAAATTCAGCTGCAAGTTTTGCGATTCCCATTGCTACAAGAAGATATAAAACTTGTGCTTGTTTTACTTTTCCGTTTCGTATGAATTTTTCATAATTTACACTACTTAATCCATACATTGATAATACAAAACAACCTAAGTAAACAAAGAGACGAATAATAAAATCTAGCATGTTTATTCACCTTTTACTTTTAGACGATTCATAGCACGTTTTAGGGCTAATTCTGCACGTCTAGCATCCATTGAATTATCTGCTTGATTCAAACGTTCCTCGGCTCTTAATTTAGCCGCTAACGCTCTCTCTGCTTCAATTTCATCTTTGCTTTCAATTGAATCCACTAAAATCATAGCTTCATTATCTTGAAAGTATAATAAACCTCCACCAATCGCATATTCATTTTTAACACCATCTTCAATTGTAGACATTTTAGATATTTCTAACATTGTTACAAGTGGTACATGGTTAGGTAATATTCCCATTTCACCTAATTGGTTTTTTACATTAAGAATTGTTGTATCACATTCTTTATATTGACCAAGTGGTGTTACAATTTTGCAATGAATCATTATTGACCTAACTGTTTGGCTTTTTCAAGCACATCATCAATTGATCCAGCATAGGTAAATGCTTGTTCAGGTAGATAATCATATTTACCTGCAAGTAATTCTTTAAAACTGCGAATGGTATCTTTTAGTGGAACATATCTTCCTTTTAATCCGCTAAATTGTTCTGCAACATTGAATGGTTGTGATAAGAAGTTACGTGCACGGCGTGCGCGATTAACAAGAACTTTATCTTCTTCACTTAATTCATCCATTCCAAGGATTGCGATAATATCTTGTAATTCTTTATAACGTTGAAGTAATGCTTGTACCCCACGAGCAACTGCATAATGTTCTTCACCAACAACAAGTGGATCTAGAATTCTACTACTTGATTCAAGTGGATCTACTGCTGGATATAATCCTAGCGCTGCAATTCCACGATCAAGTACTGTTTTCGCATCCAAGTGTGTAAAAGCTGTTGCTGGAGCTGGATCGGTTAAATCATCTGCTGGAACATAAATTGCTTGCACTGATGTAATTGATCCTTTGCTTGTTGAAGTAATACGTTCTTGAAGTTGTCCCATTTCTGTTGCCAACGTTGGTTGATAACCTACTGCTGAAGGCATACGTCCAAGAAGAGCTGATACTTCTGAACCTGCTTGTGTAAAACGGAAGATGTTATCAATAAATAACAATACATCTTGTCCTTCATAATCACGGAAATATTCAGCCATTGTTAATCCAGATAACGCAACACGCATACGAGCTCCTGGAGATTCATTCATTTGCCCATACACTAATACTGTTTTATCAAGAACGCCTGAATCTTTCATTTCATGATACATATCATTTCCTTCACGAGTACGTTCTCCCACACCCGCTACAACTGATCGACCACCATGTTCTTTCGCAATGTTGTGAATAAGTTCTTGCATCAATACAGTTTTACCAACACCGGCTCCACCAAATAATCCAATTTTACCACCACGTGCATAAGGACATAGTAAATCAATAACTTTAATTCCTGTTTCTAATATTTCAGCTGATGTTTGTTGTTCCTCAAATGAAGGGGCATCACGATGAATGGGTAGTCTTTTTATTTCTGAGCCAAGCGGTGGTAGCCCATCGATTTCTTCACCTAGCACATTAAACATTCTACCTAGAACTTCCGCTCCTACAGGAACACATATAGCACTTTCAGTATCAATACAATCCATGCCACGAACCAATCCATCTGTTGATCCCATTGCTATACAACGAACACAGTCATCGCCAACGTGTTGTGCAACTTCAACTACAAGTTTTTCATTTTCACTCTTAACTACTTCGACTGCATTTTTTAACGAAGGCAATAAACCATTCGCATAGCGAATATCAACAACTGGTCCAATGACTTGTACAATTTTTCCAATATTTCTTGCCATATCTTTATCCTTTCTACAAAGCATCTGCCCCAGCAACAATTTCTGTAATCTCTTGTGTGATTGCAGCTTGTCTTGCTTGGTTATATGCTAGTACTAATTTATCATTTAATTCATTCGCATTGTCGGTCGCATTTTCCATCGCCAAACGACGCGAACCTTGTTCAGCTGTTTTCGTTTGCATCCAAAGACTATAAACCACATTTTCCAACATCATTGGAATCAATGAATTTAAAATTTCATTTGGACTAGGTTCAAAGATTGTTTCAACATTACTTCGCTTAACCTCTAAATCTTCACCTTTTGCAAAGTAAGGTAGTAAAGTTTCCATCACTGGGTTAAATGAAACTGTATTCACAAACTCAGTGTATACAACTTGTAATGAAGATACTTCATCTTTCTTAAACATATCAATTGCTCGATGAACTAATTTTTTAATTTCTAAAAAAGAAATATTGTCTGAACTTATATGTTCATTGATAATATTAAACTCTCTTAACTCCAACCAATGAATTTGTTTTGTTCCAATTAAAATTACTGGATCACTTGGGTTTAATACTTGATGGGCTAATTTCATCATATTTGAATTATACCCACCACATAAACCAAGATCACTACAAAACAAGAAAGTTAAACGTTTTTCTGATTTCTTTTCTTGCAAGAACTGATTATCCAATCCTTGATTATTCGCAAGTATTTCTCCAACTGTCTTTTTCAAAACTGTAGAGTACTCACGATTTTTTTCCATTAAGTTTCTTTGTTTTTGAAGTTTTGAATTCGCTATTAACTCCATTGCACTTGTAATTTTTTTTGTCGCATTAATTGAACGAATTCTTTGTT
Organism: Anaerorhabdus sp.; assembly: GCF_036657415.1. Classification (NCBI taxonomy): domain Bacteria; kingdom Bacillati; phylum Bacillota; class Erysipelotrichia; order Erysipelotrichales; family Erysipelotrichaceae; genus Anaerorhabdus; species Anaerorhabdus sp. Next base: position 39,114 of record NZ_JAVXGL010000004.1, read on the forward strand.
TTAATGCTTGCTTACCTTGTGCCATAATTAAGCCTCATTCATGAGTTTATATTCTTCTAAGAATTTTTCCATTGCAGTTTGAATCTTTGAGGTAAGTTCATCACTTAATGTTCCTGTTGACTCAAGTTCATCTACTAACTCTTTATGATTTGTTTTGAAATATTTATGCATTTGTTCTTCAAATACATGTACTTTTTCTACGTTAACATCTTTTAAGAAACCATTCTTTGCTGCATAAAGTGATAAAACTTGATAAGCCATTGTTAGTGGCAGATATTGTCCTTGTTTTAGTAATTCAGTTAAACGTGCTCCATGATCAATTGTTGCTTTGGTAACAGGATCTAAATCACTACCGAATTGTGTAAATGCAAGTAATTCATGATATTGAGCCAAATCAAGTTTTAGTGAACCAGATACTTTTTTCATTGCCTTTGTTTGCGCAGCAGAACCAACACGTGATACTGATAATCCACTATCAACCGCTGGTCTTACACCCGAATTAAATAATTCTGTTTGCAAGAAAATTTGACCATCTGTAATTGAAATTACATTGGTAGGAATATAAGCTGAAATATCTCCAGCTTGAGTTTCAATAATTGGAAGAGCGGTTAATGAACCACCACCTAATTCATCATTCAATTTTGCAGCACGTTCAAGTAAACGAGAATGTAAATAGAATACATCTCCTGGATATGCTTCACGTCCTGGTGGACGACGAATAAGAAGTGACATCGTACGATAAGCAACTGCATGCTTACTTAAGTCATCATAAATGATTAAAACATCTTTCCCTTGTTCCATCCATTCTTCACCGATTGTACACCCAGAATAAGGTGCAATGAATTGTAATGGAGCAAGCTCACTCGCAGTAGCACAAACTACTGTTGTATAATCCATTGAACCATTTTGACGAAGCTTTTCAACAATTTGAGCAACAGTACTTGCTTTTTGTCCAATAGCTACGTAAATACAGTTCACATTTTGGCCTTTTTGATTCAAAATAGCATCGACTGCAATAGCTGTTTTACCAGTTTGTCGATCCCCGATAATCAACTCACGTTGACCTTTTCCAATTGGAATCATTGAGTCAATAATTTTCAATCCAGTCATTAACGGTTGATGAACACCTTTTCTTGTCATAACACCAGGTGCTACACGTTCTACTGGTCTAGTTTTTGTTGAAGGAATTTCACCCTTGCCATCAATTGGTTGCCCAAGAGCATTGACAACACGGCCTAACATTCCATCACCAACTGGAACTTCAACAATACGATTTGTACGTTTTACTTCATCGCCTTCTTTTATTCCAATATCATCACCTAATAATACTGCTGCTACATGATTCTCTTCTAAGTTCAATATCATTCCATAAACATCGCCTGGGAAAAGCAATAGTTCACTTGCCATAGCGTGTTCTAAACCTTGAATTAACGCAATACCATCACCAACGCTGATGACTGTACCCACATCATTCATTTCTATTTTTTCATGATAGTGCTTAATTTGTTCTTTAATTAATGCACTTATCTCTCCAGGTTTAAGTTGTTCCAAGCACGTCACCTCGTTCCTTTTATTAGTTCACTCTTCATTGAAGCAATTCTATTTTTCATTGAAGAATCAACAACTTCATTATCAATTACTACTCTGAATCCAGATATTAATCTTTCATCAATTCTATTTGTTAGTTCACATTTTGAATGAATACGATTTTCCATTGCTTCTTCTATTTGATGAACTTGTTCTAGTGTTAATGGTCTTGCTGAATAAACTAGACCTTCTTTTATCTTTTTAGCTTCATTACACAATGTGTTAAAACTACTTAGGATTAAAGAAACACCCATGAAACGATGTGTATCAATTAATAAACATAAAAAATCTAACATCATTGAATCTAAATGTGTTGAGAATGCTTTTAAAAGTACATTCTTTTTCTCTTCATTAGAAATTTGATATGAATTAAAAAATTTATCCATTTCTTCTGTTAATGATGATTGAATTAATTTACCTTGTTTTTGCCATTCATCAATTTTATTATTTTCCATTGCCAACTCGAAAAGTGCGGTTCCATAACGCTCAGCTAATTGATTCATTTTGTTTGTTAAGTTCCTTTACGAATTTTTCGATAGTTTTTTGATCAGAATCACTGTCCACTTTTTCACTGATTAATTTCTCAGCAGCTAACATTGCTACACTAACCATTTCTTCTACCATTTCATCACGCATTTGACTGCGTTCAATCGCAATTTCATCACGTGCTTTTTCGAGTTTTGATGTTGCATCTTTTTTAGCTTGTTCAAGAATTTCTTCTCTTGATGCAAGAGCTTCTTTTTCAGCCTTTGAAATTATTTCCTGAGATCTAAATACAGCTTTTGAAACTTCTTCATGAGCTGATTTATTTTTTTCTTTTGCTTCTGCAAGTTTCTCTTCCGCTTCACTCAATTTTTCATGAACAAAATTTGAACGTTTTGCCATAAGTGCACGAGCTGGTTTCCATAAAAATCTAAATACAAAATAAAATAGGATACCTGTTGCCAAAAGTTGAGTGATCATTGTTGATGGATTAGGAAATAGCTGTTGGGCGATATCGATATCGATCATCATTCATTCCTCCTTCGTGATCAATAGGTTTGTATCCTATTTGAATACGAAAATTAATAAGAATGCAATCAACATACCGTAGATGGCACATGTTTCTGCAAGCGCACATCCAACGATTAACATTGTACGAATTTTTGGTTCTGCTTCGGGGTTACGTCCTACTGCTTCTACTGCTTTTCCTGCTGCAAATCCTTGCCCAATCCCAGTCATCATACCAGTCATGATTGCAAGACCTGCTCCAATCGCTACTAAACCTCTAGTGATATCCATAATAATTTTTCCTCCTCTATTTCAATCATCTATTCTTGTGGTAATTCATTTCCAATGAATACCATTGTAAGTGTTATAAAGATAAACATTTGGATAAATCCTGAGAACACATCGAAGTATGCATGTAATACCGGTGCTACAAATGGTCCGATAAAGTTTAACACACCCGCACCTGATGCAAACAATCCTACGATTGAACTTGAAATAAATCCAGTAAATGAATATACAAGTGACATAATAATCGCACCACTCAAAATATTTCCAAACAAACGCAAACTCATAGAGATTAATGGTGCTATTCTACCAAAGAAGTTTGGAATGATTAAAAATGCAAATGGTTCTATATATCCATGTAAATAAGCTTTCAAACCATTTTCCTTAATACTTGTGTACTGAATCATAATCCAAGTAATTAAAGCTAATGATAATGTAACACTATAATTCTGTGTTGGTGAAAATAAACCAAATAATCCACTAATGTTTGATACAAAAATATAAATTGCAATTGTACCGATATAAGGTGCTAAACGTTTCGCATGTTTCTTGTCAACTGTGTTTGTAACTGTATTGTCAATCAGTTCAACAAGCCAGCATGCCATCATAACGAGTCCTTTTGGTTTTTCAAGTGGATCAGTTTTCTTAATTTTATTTCCAATTATCACACATGCGATACATAACAAAGTTACTATACCAATGATATAAGGAACTTCTTTTTGTATTGTTATTGTAATTGGACCCATCCGTTAACTCCCCTTTCTTCTCAAATTCATTCCATAGATTACAAACTTATTAAGTAGTAATCCAATAGCTGCACCTATTAATTCAAAAAATTGTGGAAAAACAATCGCAAGAATAAATGGTAAAGCTAATAGAATAAAATCAGTGATAAACATAAATATCCAACCACCAATTTTTTGCCGATCTTCAAGTCCACGAGTTATGTTTTTTTCAAGTCGATTCAAGTGGAGAATAGATACAAGCGTTCCCACTAGAATTGATAAACTTACCCGATAGTCAATGAAGGCACTAATTACCATTGCAATTGCGCATAGGATTAGTGTCGGCTTTATTGTCTTCTTTAATTCAACATTCATTTTTTCACCACCATTGCATAAAGCGATAAAAATGCACTTACTGTTCCAAGAAGAATTCCTAGTATTAAGAAGAGTGGTGTTGTGTGTAACCAAGAGTCAAGTACATATCCAAATCCACATCCAACTAATATATTCGCAATAACAGTAAATCCAAGGGATAACGCTTGTGCAATTGCTTTCATTATTTAGTTCCGAAAATTCGATCGCCTGCATCTCCTAGACCAGGAACGATATAACCCTTTTCATTTAACTTTTCATCCAATGCAGCTAAATAAATATCTACATCTGGATGTGCTTCTTCAACTGCTTTAACACCTTCAGGAGCGCCTACCAAACAAACTAGTTTAATAATTTTAGCGCCTCTTTTTTTGATGTTATCAATTGCTGCAACAGCACTTCCACCCGTCGCAAGCATTGGATCTAAAACCATTGTTACTGCATCAGGCATTGTACTTGGAAACTTTGCGAAGTATTCATGAGGCATCAATGTTTCTTCATCACGATATAATCCAATAAAGCCTACTTTTGCTGTTGGAATTAAGTCAGTAATTCCATTCACTAATCCTAGCCCCGCTCTAAGAATTGGAACTAGTACAATTTCTTTTGACAACTCATAAGTTTTACATTCTGAAACTGGTGTCATAACAGTTACCTCATTTACAGGCAAGTCACGACAAATTTCATAAGCCATTAATCCCGCAATTTCATCTAAGTTTTGACGGAAATCTTTAGTTCCTGTCTCAACCTTTCGCATTTGCGCAAGTTTGTGCGTAATTAATGGATGATTCATTACATTTAACATTGTAAATACCTCTTTCTATCATTCTTTTGTCATTATATCATTTACATATTTAAAGTTCTATAATTCTGCTGATTAATTTAGGGATTAACGATGCATTTATACTCATTTTTTATTGATTTTGAATCATGATAACGAATATTATTAGTCGTGTATTTTTTCACATGATTTTATGGAGATTATTTAGTTGGTTGCTTTATTAAATTCGCCTGCCCACTCAAATCCTTTTTTGGCTGCAATAACTGCAATAATTTCATTAAGAACGGCGGCAGCGGCAATTGTTCCTTGAATGATTACTGCACATTCAGGAGCTTGTTCATATAGAACTGAAACTGCAATTCCAGTGAATATGAGTGATACTCCTGAATGAGGTAGTAGCGTAAACCCCAAATATTTTTGAACAGTAATTGGCATATTAGTTAGTTTTGCACCAATTCGTGCTCCACTATATTTTCCTATTCCTCGTACAACGATATAAATAACAGTAAACAGCCCTGCACTAAACACCGCTTTATAATCTAAAGGTGCTCCTAGATTTAAAATAACAACAATCATGGAAATTCCTAAAAACGGATTAAATCCTTCCATGATTTCATTCAATCTCTCTTCTGAAACCATATTTGAGAAGGTTGCTGAAAAAGCCATTCCCATCAACATAAAATTTAAGATTGGTGCTGGCATTAAGTATGTGTTACATAAAATTCCAACAAATGCAGTCAATAAAATCATGCTTATTAGAACGACCAATGTCCATGTTTTAGAATTCTTTTTCTTTAAAAGTAAACCTGCTGGTAATCCTGTAAAAAAGCCAATTACAAGTGGTAACAGAATCATTATTGGAATCACAATCAATGACATATCTTGACCTGAAATACTTCTTGCGACAACCGCAATGACTGTAAAGAAGACTACAACTCCTACTACATCATCTAATGCTGCCATTGGTATTAGTGTTTTTGTTACTGGCCCATCTGTTTTAAATTCTCTGACAATTGACAAGGCTGGCGCTGGTGCTGTAGCTAATGCTATACCACCAAAAATGAAAGCGAGGTAAAGCGGAATATCCATAAATAGAAACACTAAGCTAAATACGAATGTCACTGAAACAAAAGTCCCTAATGATTGAGTCAAGGTTGTTATAATCAGTGCTGTTCCACTTTTCTTAATACGATTCCATACAAGTTCAGTACCAATCATTAAACCAACTGCACATTCTAAAATATGTAAAGTCATTTCATATCCTGAAGTATTTAATAAATCAGTAGACAAGATCCCCAGTGCATTAGGACCCACAATCATACCTGCTATTAACCAACCTAGAATTGAAGGAAGTTTAACTAACGTTATCAATTTTCCGACGACATAAGCAAACGCAATACAAATTATCCAATTAACTATCATTTTCTTATCCTCTTTCTGCAATTCCAAAAATCATGAAATCTATTATCTTTGACAAATATTCTTCATGTAAGTCAATACATTCTGCAATTGATATCTCATTTGATATGGGACTACTAAAATAACCATTAAACATTGTTTGCATCAACGTAAAATAGTTCATCGCATTTTCATATGTAATTCCATTGCGAAGTTTTACAGAATTTAATATATTCATATAAATATTCTTATTTAGTGAATCAAACTCTTTTTTTATTTCATTGATACTACTTTCTAAACTTCTTGGTGGTTGCATAAGACTTTCAAAAAATAAGCGTGCATAATTTTTATTGTCCCGTAAAAATTCTAAACGGACTGCTAAGTATTTTTGTGAATCAGTTCCAATATCTTGTTTTTCAATGAAATCAATTAAACTATCAAAACATCGCTTAACACACTCCAAATACAAATCATCTTTGCTTGCAAAGTTATGATAAAACAATCCTTTTGATACTCCAGCTTTACAAATTGTATTCAAAGTTGTCCCAGAATAACCATTTTCTCCAAATTCATCAAGAGCTATTTTAATAATTTTTTCTTTGGTAATTGCCGTTTTTTGTTCCTTTTTCATATAATCCTCCACTATAATAGACCATATGGTCTATTATAGTGGCTATATTTCTTAACGTCAATATAAAAGCCAGAATTAATCTGGCTTATTCGAATATAAATTTTTCTGTTAGATCAACAACTTCTTGTTTTATCTTTGTAATATTATCTTCACTTGGATTTTTCAAGACATCCGCAATCCATTTTCCAACTTGTTTGAATTCTTCTTCTTTAAATCCTTTTGTTGTCATAGCTGCAGTACCTAAACGTATTCCACTTGTTGTAAATGGTTTTTCTGTATCAAAAGGAATTGTATTCTTGTTACATGTAATATTTATTTCATCTAAAAGCTTCTCAGCTTCTTTCCCTGTCATTCCAATTGATGATTTCACATCCACTAGAATTAAGTGATTATCCGTACCACCTGTCACTAATCTAAATCCTTCTTCATTAAGTGATTCAGCTAATGCCTTACAGTTTGTAATGATTTGTTTTGCATAATCTTTAAATGAAGGTTCTAAAGCTTCACCAAAGCAAATTGCCTTACCACCAATTACATGCATTAGTGGTCCGCCTTGAATACCTGGGAATACATTTTTGTCCAAGACTTGAGCATATTTTTCTTTACATAAAATAATTCCACCACGAGGTCCACGTAATGTTTTATGTGTTGTACTAGTAACAAAATCGGCATATGGAACTGGTGACATATGATACCCTGTTGCAACTAATCCGGCAATGTGTGCCATATCAACCATAAGATATGCCCCTACTTCATCTGCAATTTCTCTAAATTTTTTGAAGTCAATTTCTCGTGGATATGCACTTGCTCCACAAACAATCATTTGAGGTTTTACTTCATTTGCAATTCGTCTTACATCTTCATAATCAATCATTTCAGTTTCTTTGTCTACGCCATAACTGAAGAATTGATAAAGTCTTCCTGAGAAGTTTAAACTATGACCATGTGTTAAATGCCCACCACTATTTAAATCCATTCCTAAAACTTTATCTCCAGGATTCAATACAGACATGTAAACAGCCATGTTCGCTTGAGAACCTGAGTGAGGTTGAACATTTGCATGTTCAGCATGAAATAATTCACATAAACGATCACGTGCTATATTTTCAATCATATCAACATATACACAGCCACCATAGTAGCGTTTCCCTGGATATCCTTCGGCATATTTATTTGTAAGAATTGATCCAGTAATTTCACGAACATCTTTTGAAACAAAATTTTCTGATGCGATTAATTCAATATTATTTTTTTGACGCTTTGTTTCTAGATTTAATGCTTCCAATACGATCATATCTTTCATGATTATCCCTCCAATGATTTTAATATATCTTCTAATTGAATTGGTCCTTGACGTAAAACAACTAATTCATCTTGTGTACAGTCTAAGATTGTACTCGCAAGACCATCACGATGTTTTCCATCAAGAATTACTTCTATTTTGTTACCTAATCTTTCATTAACCTCATTTGCATCTTGGCAAACAGGTTCACCCGATAAATTTGCACTTGTTAGAAATAATGGTACACCAACATCTTGAATCATCTCATTGATTCCAGTAACATCAATCATTCTAACTGCTAATGTATCTTTTCCATTTGTTACCCAGTCAGGAACACAGGACTTTTTTTTTAGTATAAGTGTTATTGCTCCCGGTAGCCATTTTTCAATTATCTTTTTTTCTCTACTTGTAATTTCTGCAATTTCTTCACATTGTGCTAAATTACCTACAACAAGTGGTAATGATTTTTCCTCTGGTCTTGCTTTAGCATGTTTAAGTTTTTCTTGCGATGCTTGATTATCATAACGACATGCAATTCCATAAATGGTATCTGTTGCAAACGCAACCAAGCCACCTTCTTTTAAAATTTCACTCGCTTCTTTCCACTGTGTGATATCTACTATTTTAGCCATATCTATCCCTCAATTCATTACACCTATTTTAGCATACTTTATACCACAAACAAGAAAGCTTTAAAAGTTATTTTTAAACGTAGATAAATAAAAAACTGTTCAGTTTCCCAAACAGTTTATTTTATGCTTTTGTTGATAATGTTTCTTTCTCTTCAACTTCTATTTTTTTCTTACCCATAACCATCATTACAATTTGTGCCACAGCGATAACAAACATCACAACTGTATACTTATCTACCATTACCATTGGTAATGACATATTTTCAGTTAAGACAAAGGCAACTAAAGATAATACCGCAATACAAATCATCATCACTTTAGCCCATTTTTTATAATAAACTTCTGTTGTTTCTTCTTCATTTTCTTTATTTTTTTTGAATAGAAAGAAGATTGCTAGAATAATTGTAAGACCCATAGAAAGTAAATTAAATAGTGCCCAAGTACCTTTGTTATTCAACGCTAATGGTGTTTCTTCATCAGCAATGATTGTACTATTAAGACTTTCATTCTTATCTGTTGCTTCAATCGTTGAATCTTCTAAAGTAACTGGTAAAACCGTTGCTACTTCTTCAGTAGCTGGAACAGTTTGTAGTTGAACTAACTCCGGTGCAATTTCAGTAATTACGTTATTTACTTGTTCTTGTACTACTGTTTCTTTTCTTACTTCTTCGCCATCAGAGCCTTTTCCTTCTTGTGTATCATTTGTGTTGCTATTATTTGTATCATCCTTTGATAATTCGCTATTTTCAGAATCTACTGGAAGATTTGTACTATTTTCTAAACTTTTCTTAACTTTAATTGTGAAGTATTGATTACAACTAAAGTCATCAGCCATAAAGTAAGCATTCACTTCTTCTTGTGTATAATTCATTGGGTTTCTTTGTCCAAATACCCAAGTATCAATTTCATATCCTTCTGCAATAGTTAATGTAGGTACTTTCTGAATAATACTGTATCCATTTACATTTTTTGTATCCGATACAAATTTGATATAATCCGTTCCATTTTCAAAAGAAACTAGTCCTTTACTATTTTCATCCACAAAAAATTCTATTGTGAATGCTATTTTCCCAAATACTGCTGTTAAGTCAATTGCTTGATTTTGAATTTTTGATGCCTCTTCACTCAATGCAGTGTATGTTTTATAAAGAACACCATTAAGTTCCCACCCTTTGAAATAGTAACCCATTGGCGCTTCAACTTGATTAAAGTTTGTTTCAGTAAATACTGTAGTGAATGGAATATCTCTTGAATACATAAATGTTACTTGACCTGTTAACCAACCTGTATTTAATTCTTTAACGCCCAATTGAATTGTATATTCTGTATATGCTCCAAATACTGGTTTTACTACTTTGTTTTCATTGATAGTTCTATTGTACATGAAGTACATATATGGATTTGCATAACCTGTCATAGCTTGACCATTAATTGTCCATCCAATTAGCTTTCTTTCGCCTGAACTTACAAAATTAGGAATTAAATTTAAATTTACGTTTGATCCAGCTGTTACTTTGATTTCAGTTGTTCCATAAGTATATACTCCATCTGTTGGATTATCTAAAACAAATTGAACTGTATACTCTGCAGGAATTTCCGCCATCATTGCTACAGGTGTTTCTTCAATAACTTCTTGAACTAAAACTTCCGTTTCAACTTGTACTGGTTCACTCATTGTTTCTATTTGAATATCTTCTTCTGCATATACTGGCATGGCAATTGATGAAACAACTGCTAATACAGTAATAGCACTTAAAATATTTTTTAAAATAGGTCCTAATTTTCTTTCTTTATTTTTCATGGCACTAATCCCTCTATTCATTTTTGATAAATCTATCATAACAATGCGTGGTTATATGGTGGTTATAATACAAAGCACCTGTAATTTTTTAATGAAGTTTTGTTTTATTCGGTTATATCGTGGTTATATCTGTTGTTTTTACCCTGTTAACAACAAAAAAGGGGATTTCTTCCCCTTAATCTTTTTGTTCTGCTGTTCCTTGTGTCGTAATACGTGCCATTTCTTGATTCTTTATTTCCCAATGAATTAAAAACGTCAAAGCCGCCCTTAGAATTACAACAAAACCTGTTATTATCAAATCATTAACATCTTGCGCAATAACCGTTCTTAAAATCTCACTTCCTAATTTGAACTCCAACCCCATCGCCATTCCTTTTGCTAAATCAAGTCTAGTTTTAGGATTTTTGTTAATATAATTAATTAACCCCTTTATTCCTGAAATAATTAAAATAATAACACCAATAAATTCAAAAAAGAGAATTGCGTAGTTAACAAGATCCGTTAAAACTAAATCTAATATTTTTTCCATCATAAACTCCTCGTTATCATTACTTAAATTTTACTAATAACGAGATTTTATAGCTAAAATACTATCTACAACAATAAATAAAACATTGTATCAATATTTTTTCTATTTAAGATTATTTATATCGACTTCAAAACTATTTCTTTCTCCAACATAAATCGAAATATCATAAGAAATAAGCGAAGCATCCTGATCGTAATCTTTACTTTCAACATATTGAACAGCTGAGTCACGTTTTACTTTCAACAAGTCAGCATACTGATTTTCTATAATTCTTGCTTCAAATGTTTTGCAAGTTCTACAAATTTTAATTCCAAATTCCTTTTCCATTGTTTCATATAAGGAATTATTTTCTAAATCAAAATCTAAAAGTCCTGTAAGTTTGTCCTTCTTAATGAATGCATCTACATATACAACAGGTACATCATTTCTAAATCTAAGTCTTTTCACCCTTAAATAAGGATCACCGGCATTAATTTCAAGCAACTTTGCAATTTCTTCACTTGCTACCTCTTCACCTTTACTCAAAACAACTGTTCTTGGATTATATCCTGCGCGTCTCATTTCCTCATTAAAACTTTTAATTTCTTTAAAAAATCCCGTACTTATATCTGCATTCTTTACAAAAGTCCCTCTACTCTTATATCGAACGATATATCCTTCAGCCATCAAATCATAATATGCCTGTCTTGTTACCGTTCTTGACAAACCAAAGATATTACATACATCAGCTTCTGTTGGAATTTGATCTCCTTGTTTCAGTCTGCCAACAAGTATTGCATTTTTTATTGATTCTTTTAATTGAATGTATAGCGGAATTGATGAGAACTTGTTAATTTTAATATAATCCATAATCTATCTCCTATTTTATTGAATTTATTTGCTTTATAATTTGAGCACCTTTCGATGTTCCAATTCTCGTTGCACCTACAGAAATCATTTTTTCCAATAGTTCCAAATCACGAATTCCTCCTGAAGCCTTGATTGCTACTTCATCATGAACGATACTTTTCATCAGTTCAACATCTTCTACACATGCTCCAGCAGTTCCAAAACCTGTTGATGTCTTCACAAAATTCGGTCTAATCTTTCTAGCAATTGTTGAAACGCTTACTATCTCTTCTTTTGTTAAATAACAGGTTTCTAAAATTACTTTTGAAGTCACCTTATGACGTCTACATAACTCTACAATTCGTTTCATTTCTTCTTCAATATAATTAAAGTCGCTATCTTTTACTTTCCCAATATTGATTACGTAATCAATTTCATCAACACCATCTTGAATAGCATTCTCAATTTCTGATAACTTTGTCTCAATTGTTGTTTGTCCTAAAGGGAAACTAATTGCTGCACCTACAAGAACACCACTATCTTCTAGTAATTCTTTACATTTTTTTACTTGACTTGAATTAACTGCAACAGATTTAAACTTATATTCCTTTGCTTCTTTACAATGATTCTTAATTTCTTCTTCGGTAACATTAGGGCGTAATAAAGTAGAATCAATTAATAATTCTATTTCTTTTGTATTTAATTTCATTTTTCCTCCAATAACATTACATAGTTATTATACTTCATTATTTTGTTATTCTCAAATAAGTTTATGAAAAAGGATGGACTATTCCATCACTTTTTCTTACGTATATCCATCAAAATATCTTCATATTTTTGCATCTTTCCAAACAATGCACTTGTTCCTAATACAAAACCATCTACTCCTTTGGAACTTAAATCATTAATCACTTCTAATGAACATGCTCCATCAATAATAATCTGATAATCAAAGTTTTCTTTTAATTCTATCAATTTCAAAATTTTATTTAACGTATGCTTGATAAATTTTTGACCTGCAAAACCTGGATTTACTGTCATAATAAGCAAATAGTCTACGTAATACAAAACTTCCAATATTGATTCTACACTTGTCTCGGGATTAATCGCCAGTCCCACACCCACATTTCGATCTTTTATTTTTTCGATTGTTCTAAGTAATTTTCTTTCCGATTCGGGATGAATGTAGATAATATCAACACCTAGATTAATAATTGTATCAATAATGTTGCTTGGATTATTCATCATTAAATGGACATCTACTTTTCTTGAAGTGTTTTTCCGAATACATTTTATGTCATTTAATCCCATTGATAAGTTAGATACAAAATTTCCATCCATCACATCACAATGAAATATATCAATACCCGCTTCATCTAAAGAGATAACTTCATCCTTCAAATTATCATAATCAATACACATCATACTAGAACATAAAATCATTATATTACTTGCTTTCTATCGGTTGGAAGCATTTGTATAAAAATTTCTTCCACCTTACTTTTAATATATGCTATATCCTCAATATCTTTTTGATCAACATAAACGTGAGCATCAATGTATTCTTTTTTTCCTTCAGAAAAATGCATGTTTCCTATATTTACATTCTTAATAGGAACATTCCCGTTAAGTAATTCACGAATTACACTCGGTGTTTTTGCAATCAAAAATATTTTTTGTTCAGCTGATGCTTTACTAATAATTTCTATTGTTTTTTGCGTTGTAAAAAAACGTATCCCTACTCCTGCTCCGTCTGATGTCATTCTCATCAATTGCTGTTGAACTAAATTAGTAGCTGCTTCATCATCGACAACGACAATCAAATTTGCATTTGTTGAACTGATCCAAGTACTTCCTACTTGTCCATGCACTAATCGATTATCTATTCTTGTAAATACTATATTTGGACTCATTTACATAATCCCAGTTAATGCCAATAGTATTGATACAACAATGATTGAAGCAATCAATGTAATAATATTAATATTTTTCTTTTTGAACAAAAAGTAAAATAGACCAACAATTAGAGCAGGGAGTAAATTTGGAATAATTGCATCAAATATCGATTGCAATCCTACGACATTGAATAATACAATTTCTTCTGGAAAAGCAAACTTTACATAGATTGGAACCATAGCACCTACAACCATTACACCTAGAATTCCAGCTGCTTTTGTTAATGGCTTTGCATTCGTGGTTAATTTAGAAACAGCACTTGTCCCCAATTTATATCCTGCGTGAACAAACCAAACTCTTGAATATGCTAAGACTGCCCATATTGCAATAAATAATAAAGGCCCAACAACTAAATTTTGATTATTTAATGATGAACAGATAGCCGCTGTAATTGGTAGCAAGGTAAACCAGAAAACAGCATCGCCTAAACCAGCAAAAGGACCAAACAAACCTGTTTTTATACTTTTAATCAATTCCCTATCTTCTCCATTTTCTTCCATCGAAAGAAGTAGTCCCATAAGAAAGGATGCAGCATGTTGCTCAGTATTAATAAAATCTAAATTATTTGATAGTGACTTCGCAATTTGTTCTGTATCATTTCCATAAATTTTCTTTAATGCTGGAAGTAAACACCATGCAAAACTCCCTGCCTGCATTCTTTGGAAGTTAAACCCTGTTTGATACATAATTGATCTCAAACCTATTTTTGTCAAATCTTTCTTTGAAAGTTTATTTCTAGATACCGTCATTTGTATTTACCTCCGATTTTTTATTTGTGTCAGCTAAGAAACTAATAAATGCAACCGCCATACCTGCAAGTGCTACAGGTAGTACATTCGAGAATCCCATAAAGGTCATTAGTAGAAAACCTATAACTAGATAAGCGACATTTTCTTTCTTTACCATAACTTTTAACAACAACCCTAAACCAACACCTGGTAATATCCCTCCTGCTATATCAAATCCTCTTATAATGAATTCTGGGAAACTATTAACAAACAAAGTAATGCTATCTTGTAGTGCATAAACTGATAAGAAAGCAATTAAGGCATATAAACCTGTCAAGATAAACTCAGGTAAAAATATAAAGAAAGAGAACTTTTTAAAATTTCCTTCTTGTGAGTATTTGTCTAGATACACATTGAAGCCAGAAAATAAAGATTGGCAAGCAATTACTGTCCATTGCATAAGCAATGCAAAAGGTAAAGATAATCCTAAAGCAGCTTCAACACTTATTCCATTTTTGTAAGCTAAAACTGTAGTCATTAAGCCAGCAATTAATGGATTTGGTGGAACAGTTCCCCCCACCGTTAATAATCCTAAATAAGCTAGTTCCGCAATAGCTCCAGCCTTTAATCCTAGTGTCACATCACCTAATATTGCCCCTGTAAAAAACGCTACCACTATTGGTCTAAACACAAAGAATGCTTCCCATCTCGCATCCCAAGCAAATAAGAAAACCATGATTGTTAGTAATATACCTTGTATTAATGTTATTTGCATATTCTTCTCCTATTAATTAACTTTAAAAAGTTATTGTCGTTTTAGACAAGCCCATTGGCTTATCTGGGTGGTAACCTCTAGCAAATGATAGTAAACAAGCAAACATTTGAGAGAAAATTACAAGTGCATAAACCCCTCGTAATCCTTCCGCTTCTTTTGGTAATAAAATTGCATAATCCGCCATTTTAGCAATCTCCTCATCATTTGTAACCATAATGTTTGTAGTTTTAAAATCATTTTTCAATTTCTTCATGAGATCCACAGTTGACTGATTAGTTTTTATGTCATTAGCAAAATACAGTATCGGAGTAAACCTCTCAGTAGTTGCGATTGGACCGTGCTGGTAGTCACTTGCAGCATATGATTTAGCATTTGTATAGCTCGCTTCTTGTATCTTCAGTTCCGTTTCTTGAGAAACTGCATAAGATAAACCTCTTCCAATCAATAAAATATCTTTAACATTTCTAAAAAGTGGAATTATATTTCTTATTTGTGATTCTAAATTTAAACTATCTTGCGTTATTTTCACGAAATTTTTGATTTCATCAATTAAGTCTTCTCTTTCACTCATATGAAGTGCCAACGCAATAATAATTGTCAGCTGAGCTATATATGACTTTGCAGCAGTAAAGCTTTTTTCTTTGCCACATTCGCAATTAATATAAAAATCACCTGCATTTCTCATTAAACATTCCGGTTCATTCGTAATACTTACACTAATTCCTCCTTGATCTTTACAGTTTTTAATTACTGTGCAAACATCTCTCGCTTCGCCACATTGTGATACACCAATCACCAAAGAATGACTCAAATCCTGTTTACCTTCATAAAGTGTCAATACCGAAGGTGCACTTAAACTTGTTACATATGGTGTATACATTTCAAAAACATATTTTCCTACAATAAGTGCATGTTCACTAGAACCCCTTCCTACCAATACAACGTTATTGATAGGTCTTTTTTTTACTTCATTGCAAATCGCTTGAATTACTTCAATATTCTTTCTATATGAGTTTTCAACAATCTCTGCTTCCGTTTGTATTTCACTCCACATATCAGAATCTGATACTTCAATAAAATTCACTTCTTCACTTCCTTTCTGTTTATGAATCTCATTTATATAACTATGTTATTACAAAGTTATATAATGTGTCAATTACAATATTATATTAAAAACACTTAGTACTGACATTTTGGTCACAAATTATCTTATAATATCGTTTCAAGAATAAAAAAAGAGCCTACTTAGGCTCAATGAGTACAAATAGCATTCTGTCCTTGCCATTTATATCTTTTATCACTTCCACTTTAGAATCTGGAAGATATTTTTTTACTTCATTTGTTAGTGTTTCTTTTTGATCCCAACCCATTTCAAAAGCCATAAACGCTTTCTCATTTAATACCTTATTACAATTTTCTAAAATTGCGCGGTAAAATTTCAATCCATCTTCACCACCAAATAGTGCTACATGAGGTTCAAAATCAATAACAGCTTCCTCTAGTACTTCTTGTTGAGGAATATAAGGCGGGTTACTGATGAGTACATCTAATTTAATTCCTTTATCAATTAATGGTTGTAACATATCGCCAGTCATAAATTCAACTTTTGCTTCATTATTCAAAGCATTTAACTTCGCAATTTCAATTGCTTCTTCACTAATATCTGTCGCAAACATCTTTACTCTAGCTTCTTCTTTAGCTACCGAAATCGCTATTGCTCCACTGCCCGTTCCAATATCTGCACAAATAATTTCTCCTTTTGGAAAATGTTCATCGATATGTGCCAAAATATGTGATACAAGTTCTTCCGTTTCTGGTCTTGGTATTAAAACATTCGCATTAACCACAAATTGATACCCATAAAACCATGAATATCCAAGAACATGTTGCATAGGTTCATGATTTAGAATTCTCGTCATTCCCAACTCATATTCTTCTTTTACTTTTTCAGGAACTTCTTCATCATAGTTCATATATAAATCAACACGATTTTTTTGTGTTAGTTCTACTAGATAAGTAAGTGCTGTTTGATCTGGTAAATCAAGTTCTGCACACTTTTCTGTATATTGATGTATAAGTTGTTTAAAAGTTGGCATGATTAATTCCCTGCCAACTTTTGTCTTTGTTCTTCTTGAAGTAAACCAGCGATTATATCATCTAGTTTTCCTTCCATAATACGATCTAATTGCGTAATTGTTAGTCCAATACGATGATCTGTCACACGGTTTTGTGGATAGTTATACGTACGAATTTTTTCTGAACGATCGCCTGTTCCTAATTTACTCTTACGTTCTTTATCTTTTGCTTCATCTTCAATACGTTTCATTTCTGCATAAACTTTAGCACGAATCGTATTTAATGCAGTTGCACGGTTTTCAATTTGACTTCGCCCATCTTGGCACTTTACATAAATTCCCGTTGGAATATGTGTAATACGTACTGCTGAGTCTGTCTTATTAACGTGTTGCCCACCTGCACCACTTGCACGCATTGTTTCAATTTCTAAATCATTCATATTGATTTCAAAGTCTTCTTCAGCAATTTCAGGACTTACTAATACAGTTGCTGTTGAAGTATGAATACGTCCTTGTGTTTCAGTCTTTGGAACACGTTGTACACGGTGAGAACCATTTTCAAATTTTAATTGGCCATATGCTCCATCACCCTTAACAATGAAAGATACAAGTGTGAATCCACCTGCTTCAGCTTCCATCATTTCAATAATATCTGTCTTCCATCCTTGTGTTTCTGCATAACGAGAATACATGCGATATAAATCTCCCGCAAAAATATTTCCTTCATCGCCACCCGCAGCACCACGAATTTCAACGATTGCATTGTTATCATCAATCGCATCTCTTGGTATTAATAAAATTTCAATTTTTTCTAATAATTCTTCTTTTGCTGGCTCACACTCATCTAATTCTAAACGTGCCATTTCTCTAATTTCATGGTCGTCCTCTTTTAATAATTCGTGTGCTTCGCTAATACGAGACTCGTAACTTTTCAATTCTTTATATGCGTCAACTGCTTGTTTCAAACCTGCTTGTTCTTTTGCTAGTTTACCCATAAGTTTTGGCTGTGAAATAATTTCATCACTAATTAATAAATCATTTATTTCATTATAACGATCTTCAATTTTTTGAAGACGTTCTATGATTGCACTCATGTTGAATCCTCCTTTTATTTTTATAAACCACTTTTATATCATTCTTGTAGTAATAGCTTGATTTTAAATCCTAATACAACCACTTTAAACTAGTGGATTTGGTACTTAGATTAATAATCAACAACACTTTCTCCTCATATTGAGTTTCCTACAATCCAAGTTTTGAAGGTTTATCTAATACTTCATGACAATGGCGACATCTTGCTTCATAACTTTCTGAAGCACCCACCAAGATTAATGGATCATTCCAACTTGCTGGATTACCATCCACCAAACGTTGTGTTCTTGTAGCTGGTGATCCGCATTTATTACATACCGCTGTAAGTTTTGTTACAAACTCAGCTTCAGTAATGAGAATCGCCATCATTCCAAAAGGCTCTCCTCTAAAATCTGTATCTAGCCCTGCTACCATAACACGCTTTCCATGTTTAGCTAAATAATCACAAACTTCTGCAATATTTTCATCAAAGAATTGTACTTCATCAATTGCGATTACATCTGTTTCTTTTGTGACATGATCCAAGATTTCAGAAGATTTTGAAACAACAATGCTATCTACTGAGCTCCCTGCATGAGAAACTACTTTTGTGTCACTATATCGATTATCAATTGCTGGCTTGATAACTAGAATATTTTTCTTTGCAAATTCTAATACTTTAACACGTCTTATTAATTCTTCAGTTTTTCCGGCAAACATGCAACCTGAAATAACTTCAACCCATCCTGGGCGATATTGATGATACATCATACTCATAATTCGATACCCCTTATTTTTAAAATTCCTATACTATTCTACCACAGGTTAACCTTTATGAAAATGGCTAAAGAACCAAAAGAAAGAGCTGAATAATCAGCTCAATTCTCTATTTTTGCTTATTATCAGCATAAATACGCATAGCCTCTGATAAGAATAACGATAGACCCTCACCGTATTTATCTACATTCTTTGTGAAACGCTCATCTTCAATATACATTTTCCCCAAATTTCCAAATGCTTCATATGAATAGTGATACCCAAAATTAGCGTTCATGTAGGTATACATTTTTTCCATTGCCTCTTGAGCTACTATAGATTCTGGCATTTCTTTAGAAACCAAGGCTAAATCCTTGAATAATCGATCCATTCCCTCAGTTATCGCATCTTGCTCTTTGCTTGATTTATCCGCAATAAATCTCTTACTTTCTTCTACCTTCGCTTTTCCCCATATTCTTATTGCCTCTTCTTCATAGGGATTGTTGTTAAGATCAAAATCTTGTAATTTTTCCTTCATTGTTAACTTACCTCCTTGTTTTGTAGAACTTAAGGTTTTATCTAATAGTTTTAACATTCTTTCAATTCGCATTTTCTCATATTCTAGTGCTTTTCTTTGAATTTCATACGCCTCCATACGATTAAAATTAGAATTATTCAAAAGTTCCTTTATTTTGGAAAGAGTAAATCCACATTGTCTAAAGAATAAAATTTGTTGCAATCGATCAATATCTTCTTCACTATATTCACGATATCCATTCAACCCATTACGATGTGGGGTTAATAATCCGATTTGATCATAATGATGTAGTGTCCGGACGCTACATCCAATTAAACTCGCTATCTCTTTAGCATTCATGATATTTCTCCTTCTATAATTATGTTAAACTATTACGTTACGTTATAGTCAACTAATAAAAAAAGAAGGTATATTTACCTTCTATTTCATGCCAAACTTTTTGTTGAACTTCTCAATTCTACCTTGAGCAGCTGCGAAACGTTGTCTTCCTGTATAGAATGGATGACAGTTAGAACATGTATCAACACGAATTTCTTTTTTAGTTGATCCAGATTCGAATTCATTCCCACAACTTGTACAAACAACTTTGCATTTTTGGTATTCAGGATGTATTCCTTGTTTCATATTCGTCTTCTCCTTCCGCCTTAGACCTCATTTGAGTCCAAAGTAAGTGCCCACATATAATATCATGTCATTTTGAATAAATCAACTAATTTCCACCAAGTAATGGATGGTTTTTTTATCTATTTATTCAACTGTTTCGCGCCATATTGTCGCTCCTAATGATTTAAGTTTACCATCTAAATCATCATAGCCACGATCAATATGATTTACGTCATGAATTTCAGTCACACCTTCTGCAATTAAACCCGCAATAACAAGACTTGCACCACAACGTAAATCCGTTGCAGTAACGCTATCTCCATATAATTTAGTGGGACCATGAGTAACACTTAATCCTTGCCCCACTTCAATATTTGCACCCATTCTTTGTAATTCTGTACAGTGTTTAAAACGTTCAGGATAAATTGTCTCCTTGATTGTTGAATCACCTGTTGTTTGTGTCAATAAAGCTGTTAATGGTTGTTGAAGATCAGTCGCAAACCCAGGGTATGGTAGTGTTTTAATATCTACCGCCTTTAGATTTTCTGTTCGTTCAACCGTTACGCTATCCACATCAACATCTAGTTTCACACCCATTTCTTGAAGTTTTGATAATAAACTGTCCAAGTGTTGGGGAATAATATTTGAAATTTTCATTTTTTCTGCCGCAGCTGCAGCCATGATAATAAATGTTCCTGCTTCAATACGATCAGGAATTATTTCATGAAAACATCCATCTAGTTTTTCAACACCATCGATTGTTATCACATTTGTTCCTGCACCACGAACTTGCGCACCCATTTTATTCAATAAAGTAGCCACATCAATAATCTCCGGCTCTTTTGCGGCATTTTCAATAATTGTACGTCCTTCTGCATGGACAGCGGCCATCATAATGTTAATTGTCGCTCCTACTGAAGATACATCTAAGAATATTTTAGCACCCACAAGTTTTTCTGCTTTAATATGATAACTACCTTCTACATAATCAATTGTTGCACCCAATGCTTCAAAGCCTTTTAGATGTAAATCAATAGGACGAGGTCCTAAATAACATCCTCCTGGCATTTTCATCTTCACTTCGCCATACTTTCCAAGTAATGCTCCCATGAAATAATAAGAAGCTCTTAGCTTGGTTACTGCACGATTTTCTAACGGTTTATTAACCATATTCGTAGGATCAATAATAATATGATCTTGCGATTTATGAATTACATCTACATTCAATTCATTCAATAAAACAGATAATGACTCTACATCCGAAATGTTTGGAACACCAACAATAGTTATAGGTCCTGTCGCAAGAATAGCAGCCGGAATTAACGCAACAGTTGCGTTTTTAGAACCACTAATACGTACCTCACCATTTAATAGATGCCCACCTTCAATTTTAATTACTTGTTCCATAGTCTTCCTCATTTCACCTGTTTATTTTAACATTTCTTACTATACTTCTCAACGAGTTCCTGAACTTCACTGAGACTATTGATGATCTGTGTCGCTTTTGCTTGATTATTCGGTAATCGCTTATCTTCTAATGCTAAAACAATCATTCCCGCAGAGATTCCTGCTTGAATACCAAATTCTGAGTCTTCAACCACTACACATTCCTCTGGTGTGACATTTAAAACTTCTGCTGCATGAAGATATATTTCAGGATGTGGCTTACTTTGTACGAACTGTTCACCACTTACTACAAAATCTAAGTAAGGTTCAAATCCACACACTTCTGCTACGTGTTTGATATTATCAAGCGGAGATGATGAACAAATCGCTATTTTATATCCTGCATCTTTGAGTGCTTTGAATGTTTCTAATCCGCCTTCTTTTGCTATACTTTTATAATCAATTGGATGCTCTTTAAAATAAGTATCATTCATTTCAATTATTTCTTCAAGTGAGTACTTTCCTTCTAACATGGTATATAACATTTCATAGGTCTTTTCCATTGTTGTACCAATCACTGTACATACATCTTCAAATGTGCCTTTAAATCCAATTTCTTTTAGCCATGCAAACATACCATTCATATAGAATATTTCTGAATTAATCAATACTCCATCCATATCAAAAAAGACTGCTTTCATTCAATTCCCTCCCTTATTCATGGGTTAAGTATACCATAAGAATCCTCAATTTTTTAATGCTTTACTGAAGTGAAAAATAGCAGCAGCTGTAATTACTAAAATACCTGCAATTATCAAGATAGTTTCGACTGGCACTACATCTGCCAAAGGCCCATATACCATCATTCCAATTGGCAACATACACGATGTTGTAATCTGCATAAAACTAAATACTCGTCCTTGCATATCTAAATCTACTTTTTCTTGTATGGTAACAGTAATTGGTGTGTTATAACAAGGAGCTGTTATTCCTATCAATGTATTACATATCAAATAGATAATAAACACCGGTGATATCCCTAACCCAATCATTACGAATCCATACATTGCTCCTGCAACAAGAGCAGTATTTAATCTATTTTTAAATCCTCCCCATGTGGTAATCAGTATTCCCCCAATAACCATCCCTAAACTATATGTCATTTCACTCATAGTGAGTCGCCATACTTCTTCACCAAATCGCCTGCTTATCATTAGTGGGGTAAGAAAAGCAGATGGGCTTATCATAAACATTGATACCATTTGAAAGATAAGTAAGTTAAAAACAAATTTATTGTTTTTAACAAATCGAAATCCTTCTTTCATATTTTGTATCATCGTTTTATCTTCCGTATTATTCTTAATGAGTTGCCCAACTTTTACAAAAGCCGTAATGCTAACGCCAATAATTGCAGTAATTACATCAATAAATAATGTAACTTCCAATGAAAATACAGATAAGATTGTACCACTTACAGCTGGTGATAAAAACATCATGATAGAGTTGCATGTACTCATGATACCATTTACTTTCATCAAATTTTCTTGTGGTACGATTTGTGGCAACATTGCATTCACTGCAGGCGTTTGAATTCCAGCACCAGCAGAACGAATTATTAACACTAAAAATAATACCCAAATATTTTTGTTTCCTGATAGAAACAGTAAAGCCAATCCAAGTGTTGCTAACGCAATTACTGAATCTGATAACATGATTAACTTTTTCCGATTATATTTATCAATCCATGTTCCCGCAAAAACAGCGATACAAATTTGCGGTAGAAATCCACATAATGTTGATATTGTAAGCATGATTCCTGATGATGTAGATAACGTTACATACCAAATAATTGCATACTGTACAAGTGATGATCCAAATAATGATATTGTTTGTGCACTTAAAAAACGCACAATATTCTTTTTCCAATTTTTTTCCATAATTTTCTCCATTTCCAAATTAAAACGACGAACACATCGTCCATCGCTCTTAGTAAAATGAAGTCCCAAGCAAAATGAAAGAAACGTAATTTTACGCTACTTCACTATTGCTTGATGAATTTATTTGAGCTCTGCACAATGCTTCATCAAAACTTTTTGAACAGAGCTAATTCGTATTCTCAATTTATCGAGTTTAATGTTTGTCATTATGCTCACTTCCTTGCTTGCTAGTTATTATAGCACTTTCATCAAAACATCGTCAATTTAGAAATTAAGCGAAATTTAGTCTTGTGAAATTTCAAATTCTATTTTATTACTTTCATAATTTTTTTCACATTCGATTTTGGTAATTCTAAACAAATCATCATACTTATTTTGTGTTGTCAGCATTTTTAAATATTTTGGTAATTTAAAGTAGAAATAAAGTACCACCGTTAAAATTACGATGACAAAAATAACATTAATTGTTTGTTGAAGTATTTCTGGATTTCCATTTCTCAATCCCAAAAGATAAATTGAA
>NZ_JAVXGL010000005.1:0-7019 GCF_036657415.1 Anaerorhabdus sp.
TATAAAACTAAAACATGAGAGTTCTATTATTCTCTCATTTTAAATATTTTCTTTTCTAGCTGTATAGATAATTTCTCCATCTATTGTTTGTAAATCAACATTTTTCCTAAATGCTCCTGGAGTCATTTTACGGATATTTGTAAATGTTCTTGTAAATGTTTTTGTTGTATTGTATCCTACATCAATTGCAATATCAGTAATAGCTAAGTCTGTTGTAATCAAAAGTTCTGATGCACGAGATACCCGTAACCAGTCTACATAATCATCAAATGTTTTCTCCACTTGAAATAACATAATATGATTTAATTCCATCATTGTAAGACCAAATCGTTTAGAAACAATTGCACCACTAATTTTGTCATTCAAGAAATTTTCCTGAATATAATTCAAAACTTTGTAAATAACTTCATTTTCTTTGCGTTTCAAAATTTCTTCATCTGTTTGATAACTTTTGCGATATTCATTCGGCGTACATCCAACCTTTGTTACAAATGCTTTGATAAAATGTGATGCATCTGTATAACCAATGATTTGGGCAATAATACTCAAACTCAAATCGGAATATAGTAATAAATCGTATGATTTTGACAATCGAATTTCATTAATCATTTCTGAAAAAGAATATCCAATATTTTCTTGGAAGTATTTAGCAATTGTAGATTCACTCACATAGAAAATCTTAGATAATTTTTCTAATGTTATTTTACTTTGTAGATTAGTACTAATATATCTTAATATTTTGTTTGTCAATTCTAGTTCAGTATTGTCTTCTTTTCCTACCACTTCATGATTTTTAATATAACGATTGAATAATACAAGCATAGAAACTAAAAGACTTGTTACAAATGCATCTGACAATTCTGGTAAACTATCATAATCTGGGTTCATGCTTTCTTCACCAAGTTCATCTTTAAGTTGATTAATACACGTTTGTAATGATACTGATTCTATTTGATCACAATAGAGAATAGGATGTTCTTTAATTGCCTCATGTAAATGGATAAGGCTATTTTTAGGATTATAGAGAGTTCTCAAATAGCCATTAATGAAATCTGAATTATAAACAATTTTTTGAAATGTTAATGGTTCAGTTACATTTTTAATAACAGTAATATCCCATGGCATCACTGATACCATCGTATCTTTTCGGATATCATAATCAATTCCATTTAGTGAAAAAATGCAACTACCCTCTAAAAAATATAAAAACCTCGCCGCACTATGAATAAGAGGAGAGGTTTGATTTTCAACGAATTCAATATCAAAAGAGCAAACTTGTCGTCGATCAAGTGCTGATGCAAATTTATCTTGTATTGTAGTAATATCAGATACTGTCGTCATAATTTTACCTTCGCTTATTATTATAGCATATTAAAATATTTTTTTCTCGTTTTCATAACATTTACATGAAAAAAAGAAGACTCTTTTCAGAGTCTTCAATAATTATTATTAAACAGTAAGGTTTATAGAATTGTCATTGCGACAGTAAGAATGACGCATGATACAACAGCTAGGATTAATATGAGTTTTCCAGCCCATTTTAACCATGTAGAATATTCAACTTTAGCTATTGATAATCCTCCCATAACAACACCAGATGTAGGAGTAAATAAGTTAACGACTCCACTTGCAGCAGCGAAAATCATAACCATAACAGCTGGATTGTAACCTAATGATGCAGTTAATGGACCCATAATTGGCATAGTTACTGTAGCACATCCACTTGTTGAAGGAATTAAGAATGATAATCCAATATAAACTAGATATGCTAATGGAGCGAATATTGTAGCACTTAAACCATTTAATGCATTTGCAGCAGCAGTTAGCAAGTAAATATCTAATCCTGTTTGAGTCATTAATACAGAAGCTCCACGAGCAACGGCAATAATTAATACTACTGATACGATATCAGCTGCACCACTTACAAATGATTCAACGATAACTTTTTCATGTAATCCACCAAGAATACCAACGATGATTGTAGCAAGGAAGAACCACATTGCAAGTTCTCCAAACCACCATCCACCTAATGCAACACCATTTAAGAATGCAGACCATCCAAAGATTGCATTAGCTGCTGATTCACCAATCAAGTCAGCCCAAGGCATAACAGAAATAATCATTACAATAAATACAAATGCGAAGATAACAAGTACAAATTTTTGTTTTCCTGTGAAAGTAACTTTTTCATGATCACCTTGTGAATAGTGTTCCATCATTGCAGCTTTTTCACTTGTAGAAAGGATTGAACCCTTTTCATTTTTAACTTTTTTAGCATAACGCATTACATACCAAATTGCGATTGCTAAGTTAGCTACTAATAATGTAAATCCTAATATCATGATAACAGATTGGTCAACAGGAACTCCCAAATCTACTAGTGCAGAAGAAGCAATACCTGTAGCGAATGGGTTAACTGTTGATCCTAAGCAACCAATACCTGCTCCAAGTAAGATTGTTGCAGCAGCTACGATTGTATCAAACCCAGCAGCAACCATTGTTGCACTAATAAGCGCATAGAATGCAACTGTTTCTTCACACATACCATATGTAGTTCCACCTAGAGCGAATACACACATAAGTATAGGAATAAGAATTAATTCATTTCCATTTAATTTCTTAACAAGAGTTTTGATTCCTGCATCAAGTGCTCCTGTTTTTGTAACAACCCCTAAGAAACCACCTAAAACTAGAACGAATACGCAAACGTCAATCGCATTAACGAATCCATTATACGGAGCCATTACAATTGTTGCTAGAGTAGCTTTTTCAACTCCTGGTACAAACCATGTTACCGCAGCTAGTGCGATGATGATTAGTAACAGTATGGAATAAGCACTTATCGACCTCTTTTTCTTTTCTGTCATTTTATCCACCTTTTTTTACAGTACTATTTTTTAATAATAGTTCCTGTTTCTCCTTTCAAAGCATCCTTTGCTTTTTCTAATGATGTGATTAGAGCGACACCGTTATTAGTCGCTTCAACGAAATCTAAGCAAGCTTCAACTTTTGGTAACATAGATCCTGGAGCAAAATGTCCTTCACTAATGTACTGTTTAGCTTCTGCGATTGTCATTTCAGCTAGGGCTTTTTGGTCTGGTTTATTGAAGTTAATGCACACACGGTCAACTGCAGTAAGAATTACTAGCATGTCGGCTTTTGCATCAAGTGCAAGTTTTGCACTTGAACGGTCTTTATCAATAACCGCTGCAACTCCTTGTAAACCATCTTGTGTTTCGATTACTGGTATGCCCCCACCACCAACTGTGATTACTACATCACCAGCTTGAACTAATTGTTCCACAACATTCAATTCAACTATGCGTGTAGGGATAGGGCTAGGTACTACCCTTCTGTATCCACGACCAGCATCTTCAACAAATACAAATCCTTTTTCAGCTGCAATTTTGTCGGCTTCTTCTTTTGTATAGAATGATCCGATAGGTTTTGTAGGTTTTTCAAATGCTTTGTCGTTAGGATCTACTACAACTTGTGTAACGATACATGCAACATCTTTTTTGATGTTACGTCTTTCAAGTTCACCTTCAATTGACTGTGTCAAATGATAACCGATATATCCTTGTGACATCGCTCCACATTCTGGGAATGGCATGTATGGAGTTTTTCCACCACCATTAGCAGAAAATTCCATAGCATTATTTATCATCCCAACTTGAGGTCCATTACCATGTCCAATAATGACATCGTAATCTTCTTCAACTAAATCCACGATTGTTTTCGCAGTTTGTTTAACTAAATCTAATTGTTCTTCAGGAGAATTTCCTAAAGCATTTCCTCCTAAAGCAATTACTAAACGTTTTCTTGTCATAATTAACCTATCTTAATGTTGCATACATAACAGCTTTAATTGTGTGCATACGGTTTTCAGCTTCATCAAAGACAACAGATTGTTTTGATTCGAATATTTCATCAGAAACTTCCATTTCCTTTAAACCAAATTTCTTTGCAATATCTGCACCAATTGTAGTGTTTGTATCATGGAAACTAGGTAAGCAATGCATGAAGATAGCTTCATGTTTAGCCATAGCCATAACATCTTTATTAACTTGATATTTATTTAATAGTTTAATTCTTGTATCCCAAACATCATCTGGTTCTCCCATAGAAACCCAAATATCTGTATAAATAACATCTGCATTTGTTGCGCCTTCTTTAACATCTTCAGTTAAAGTAACTGTGCATTCGTGTTCTTTAGCTAGTTCTTTACAAGTCGCAACTAAATCTTCATCTGGCCATAATTCTTTTGGTGCACATGCTGTAAAGTTAAGACCTAACTTAGCACAAGCAACCATTAATGAGTTACCCATATTATTACGAGCATCTCCAAAGAATGTGAAATTAATTCCTTTTAAATGCCCAAATTTTTCTTCAATTGTTAACATATCAGCTAACATTTGAGTAGGATGGAATTCAGTAGTTAAACCATTCCAAACTGGTACTCCTGCATATTTTGCAAGTTCTTCAACTAATTCTTGAGCATAACCACGGTATTCGATTCCGTCGTACATTCTTCCAAGAACGCGTGCAGTATCAGCGATACTTTCTTTTTTACCCATTTGAGAAGATCCTGGATCAAGGTAAGTAACACCCATACCTAAGTCCATTCCACCAACTTCAAATGCACAACGAGTACGTGTAGATGTTTTTTCAAATAACAATACAATGTTTTTTCCTTCAAGATAACGATGAGGAATACCTGCAAGTTTCATTTTCTTTAATTCTTTTGATAAATCGATTAAGTATCTGATTTCTTCAGTTGAGAAATCTAATAATTTTAAGAAATTTCTTCCTCTTAAGTTAACTGCCATAAATTTATTTTCTCCTTTTAAGTTATATTTATGTTTTTAGTCTTCACGAACAAGTGGCATTGACATACATCTAGGTCCACCACGTCCTCTTGATAATTCGGCACTTGGCATTTCTAATACTGTTAATCCTTGTTCTCTAAGAATTTCATTTGTAACATTGTTACGATCATAAACAACGATTACGCCTGGAGCGATACATAATGTATTTGATCCATCATTCCATTGTTCACGTTCAGAAGCAATTCTATCACCACCAGCACAAGGTATTAATGTTACTGGATGTCCAATATATTTTGCTAAAATATTTTCCAATTTATCATTGATTTCTTTTACAAGAATATCGCCATCTTTTGGTGTAATTTCAAATACTTGTAATGCTCCATAGATACCAGGATGTACTGTGAATTTATCTGTATCGATTTGAGTAAATACTGTATCTAGATGCATCATTGCACGGTTGTTTGGAATATTAACTGCTAAGATTCTTTGAATTTTATTTTTTGGATTACTGAAGATATGATGTGCTAATCCATCGATTGCTTCAGGACATGTACGTTGAGAAATACCAACTGCTAATGTACTTTCATTGATATTTAATACGTCTCCACCTTCAATATGGAATTCTTCATAACGGTCATACCATTTTTCAACTTGTCCTTTATATTCAGGATGATAGTTGAAGATGTATTCTGCATAAATAGTTTCACGATTACGTGTAACTGAATACATTTTATTTAAAGTAACTCCTTCTCCTACTGATGCGAATGGATCGCGAGTAAAGTATAGATTAGGCATTGGATCAATAATCAATTTATCAGACTCAGAAACTAGGTCAACTAATGAATTTTCTGGAGATACATGAACTTCTTTTAAGTTCAATCCTTCCATTGTTTTCAATACTAATTCTTTAGAATCTTGAATATTCATAAAGAAATCAAATAGGATTTTTTTCCAACGTTCAGTATGAATATTTGCTTCTTCAATGTATTGCTTGATGAATTTTTCTTTAAGTTCTGCTGAAAGTTCAAGTGTTTCTGCCATTAAATCTTCTAAGTAAACAACTTCTACACCATTTTCTCTTAATATTTCTGCAAAACGGTCATGTTCTTTTTGCGCTACTGGTAAATAAGGGATATCGTCAAATAATAAACGCCCTAATGTATCTGGTGTTAAATTTAATAATTCCTTTCCAGGTCTGTGTAATAAAACTTTTTTAAGTGGTTTAATTTCACTCGTTACATGAATTGCTACCATTTCTAGTCTCCTTTTTCTTATGTTTTTGTGTTATTTTGAAAGCTTTCCAACAACGGGACGTCCAAATCTAAATTATTGTAATCGCTTTCTTTTGTAACTTTAGTGTATTCCAATTACACCTCCTTTGTGGGTCAAAAAAAACATAAATTATTGTAAAATAAGTTTTTCACATGTTACATTTTTATGAAAATTTTTATGAAAATTTCATATGAAACAACTTCCATGTCCTTATTTAAAGCCTTATATTGCAATGTAAATTATTTTCAAAATAAATTTTATGTGTTCATCTTGTGAAAATTATTATGCACTAAAAAAGGCATATTTCATTTCTATGCCCTTATTTATATCTATTGCTATTTTTATCACAAATCGTTTAAATCATACACAATCTAGTTTTTCTATGTTTTTAAAGCTGATTAATCTTACTTATTCAATCTTATATTGTTTTTAATAAATAAAGTTTGTAAATTACACTAACAAGCATTTGAAACATTACAACGCCTAGTAATACAAATGATATCTTCATATCGTAAATTCCAATAATAATTGAAGAAATTATTAATATACTGCTAAGAATCATAATCAGTGGTTGCCCTGCTTTAGCACGAATGTATCTTTTTCTTTCATCATTTTCTTCAATATAAAGCTGTTGTAGTGCTTCTTCGTTATTTAATGCTTTTCTCATTTTAATTATGTAAATTGCAAAAATTATTTCTAAACCCAGAAATAAACCTGTTACAAACTCTAGTTCAAAAGAAAGCCATTCTGGTAAATTTGGTAGATCTTCTACATAAAACTTCATAATCAAAATAAATGATAATGCAATAAATCCAAAACCTATCATCATATTTTTACGTCTAATTAATTTATTCTTAAATTTTTCCATAGTATCTCTTATTCTACCTCCGTCAAATCGAATACTTCTTCAATAGTACA